>JBFLXF010000035.1:0-9697 GCA_040757515.1 Actinomycetota bacterium | reverse complement strand
GCCGGGGCTCTCCGCTGCTCCGGACGCTAATCTCCTTCTTCACATGCCAGCCAGTCCAGGACCACAGCGGCGGTCCAGCTCTGCTGGCCGGAGCCGAGAGGCTCGCCGGTAAAGGGCTCGAAGTACTCGGCGAAGCCGCCATCTGCCACCTGCTCCAGAGCATGCCGGCGCAAGCTCGCGGCCCTCTCGACCTCCCCCTCTCTCCTCAAGGAGCGCCACAATAGCCAGGAGATCACCGGCCACACCGGCCCACGCCAGTAGCTGCGCGGGTGGAACCTCGCCTCCGAGGGGCTCGCAGAGGGCGGCAAGGGGCGCTTAAGCCGCCGGTTCCCGAGGAAGTGCTCTGACTCCAGCGCATGCAGCATCGCCTCCCGGCGCTCCGCGCTCATACCTCCCGCCACCAGCGGCGCGAAGCCGCCTACGGTACGGGCACGCAAGGGTCTGTCCCGGATCAGGTCGTAATCCGTGCAGAGCTCGAGTTCCGGGTCCCAGCGGCGATTCAGCCCCTCGCGACCGGCCCGGGCCCAGGCGGAGATCTCCTCCCGATCCTCCTCCGGGGCGCCGACGATTCCGGTTATCTCCAGCAACGCGTCGTTGGCGGCTACCAGTATACCGCTGGCGAAGACGTCCTTGACCCGGAAGGGATGGGTGGCGTACAGCTCGTGCTCGTCGCAGCGAGCCTCTTTTATGTGCTCGACAAGCCAGAGGTAGCGCGCGTACTCGACGTCGGTGGGGCGCTCAGAGGGATCGTCCACATGTTCGAGATCCTGCCGCTCGTAGCCCGGCAGGTCACCGACCTCGACGGCGGCGAGCGCGGCGTCCCAGCGCGGAGAGTTGTCCATCCCGCTCTCCCACGGATGGTAGATGGTCACTAGCCCCGAGCCTTCCGGGTCGCGGTAGGTGAGCAGGTAACGGTGCCAGCGCAGGAGCTTCGGGTAGATCTCGCGCAGAAACCGCCTCGCTTCCTCGACAGCCTTCCTGCTTCTTTCGCGGGCCAGCTCCCAGACGCGCAGGGCGCCGATGGCGTGGGTTGGGGGCTGGCAGAGGGCGCTGGTGTAGGGCGGCGGCTCCGGCGCATCCGGGAAAGGCCCTGCGCTGATCCAGTGTTCCGGCCCCGGGAAGTAGCTCTCGGGCGGCGCCTGGGGGTTGAAGACGATGTGCGGCACCTTGCCCGTCCTCCACTGATGCCGGAACAGGGAGAGCAACTCGGCGGCGGCGCGCCCGGTGTCCAGGTGCGCGAGCCCCACGGCGATAAATCCCGTGTCCCAGCTCCACTGGTGCGGGTAGAGGTCGGGGGCGGCCTTTGTCCACGTTCCCATGTCGTTGCGCCTCAACACCCCCGCCGCGCCGCGAGCCAGCTCCTCGAAGCCTCTCTCCTCCCTCTCTACGGTCACGCAACGAATGCTAGCAGAGTCCCCGACGAGAGCGATTGCGCAGCGTAACACAGCCGAGACGCGGCGGAGCATGTATACAAAGACCGTGACATACCTCGGCTACCCCGCGCAGAACCTCTCGATACCGGCGAGCACGAACCGCACGCTCCGGCTCGCGGGTCTCTCCGGCGCGGAGAGGATGCGCGCGCTTATCCGGGAGAACCTGTTGGGCCTGGAGGCGATGTACTGGAACGCCGGGCACGGCGTCGGACTCTTCAGGGTGGGCCAGAGCCTCATCCCCTTCGCCTCGCATCCGGCCTTCCCCTAACGACTGGAAAGAGGAGCACGGCGATAAGCTGCGGAAGACTCGGGAATCTCGCCCGGACTCTCGGCATCCGCCTCAGCATGCACCTCCGCCAGTAATCCAGCCCGAAGTCTGAAATCCGAAAGCGGAGCCTCGCGGAGTTGCGTTACGTGTCGCGGCTCTTCGACCTGCTCGGCAACCCGGGCTCCGTGCTCGTCCTCCACATGGGCGGCGCCCACGACGACAGGGGCGCGACCACCGTCCGGTTTATCGAGATGATGCGCCCGGAGACCGGGGTCCTGCGCTACCTCGCGCTGGAGAACGACGAGCGGGTCTGGTCGGTGCCGGAGATTGTGGAGACCGTCTCGGCGCTCGAGATCCCGGCGATTTGCGACGTCTTCCACCACGCCCTGAATCCCACCGGCCTCTCGTTGAGGAGGCTCTGGATCCGGCGTTGCCGACCTGGCAGACACGGGGCCAGCGTCCCAAGCTGCACCTCTCCAGCCAGGACCCGGCAAAACAGCCCGGCGCGCACACTATCTGGTGAAACCCCGCCACCGGCGAGCTCTCCTCGCGGTGCTGGACGAGCGGAAGGCCGACGTGATGGTGTCGAGGCTAAGGGCGAGGAGACAGCGCTCGACACCCTCGGCTTGCTTGCGTAGTAAGATCGCACCGCAAGATCAGAGGGAGGACATCCGGATGCACCAGAACCCGAGCGCGCAAGAGATTGCAGAGCTCCTCCGGAGCTCCCGCAGCATCGCCGTCGTCGGCCTCTCGGAGAAGCCGTACCGCACGAGCTACAGGATCGCCCGCGCGATGCAGGACTACGGGTACGAGATCCTGCCGGTCAATCCCAACCTCAGAGGCCCCGTCCTCGGTGCAGAGCCGTACTCGAAGGTCAGCGACATCAGAGAACCGGTAGACATCGTTAACGTCTTCCGCCGCAGCGAGGAGGTGATGCCGGTGGCGAAGGACGCGGTCGCCGCCGGGGCGAGAGCGCTCTGGATGCAGGTCGGCGTGATCAACGAAGAGGCGGCGGCCTACGCTGCCGGACACGATCTGATCGTGATCATGGACCGCTGCATCATGGTGGACTACGCAAGCCTGATCGCCGGCTAGATCCCGGTACCGGCCTGCCCATGCCGAACGGCTCGAAGCGAAGGTCACCCTCGCTGGCGATGTTCTTCTACGGCACCCTCAAGCGGGGACAGCCGAACTACGCTCGCTTCTGCCAGGGCGCCCTCCGGGTGGAGCGAGCCTCGGTTCGTGGCCGCCTGTACCGCCTCCCTCAGGGATACCCGGCGCTCGTGGCGCCCCGGTCAGACGTACGGCTCCTCGGGAGCGCCGACCCCCTACGCGATGCCTTAGAGCAGCGTCGCCTCAATGAGGCGCAGGTGCGGCTACCCGGCGGCTCATCTGTCTGCGGCGAACTGTTCTTCTTCGACGACGCCGGCAGCCTTCTGCCCGTCCTCGACGCGTTCGAGGGCTTCGACCCCACAGGACCGAGCCTCTACCTCCGCGCCTTGATCCCCGCTCTCGCAGAGAGCGGGACGCTGCTGGCATGGACCTATCTCATGACGGAGACGCCGCCCGGAAACTCGCTCCCGGAGGGTCGCTGGACGGAATGATCAGCGCTCCTCCGGTCCCTCCTCCACGATCTCCTCGCGCACGATCCGGCGCCGCACCCGCGTGCGCCCGCCCTCTTCCACCGTCTCGGTTTCCTCGGTGCGCGAGACCGGCCTCTCGCGGGTCTCACCCTCGGCGTACTCCGTCTCCGCGTCGGAAGCTCCTCCGGCCCGGAGGTCCGACTCGCGGTCCAGCTCGCGCTCCTCGTCCGGCTCGGAGACTCTGGCCCCGGAACGTTCGCTGCCCTCACCGCCGGAGGGGCTGCTCGTCGTCTGGCGACTCGATTCCAGCCCGAAGTGGCGCCTGATGCGCTCTTCATACTCGGGCGTTATGTCCTCGTCGTCATCGAAGCTCGGAGCGTCTTTTATGCGGTCCTTGGATTCGGCGACCTCAAGGGCCTTCTCCGCCTCGTTGACCCGGATTATGTCCATCGGTATGAGCGTAGACTTCGTCCCGAAAAAGCCCATCTTCACCCCGACGTACTCCTCGCGATCGCTCTCGTCCACGAAGAGGTCATCTACCTTGCCTATCTTCTCGCCGCGGTTGTCATAGACTTTGTAGCCATCGTACTTCTCCTCCAGCTCCCGCAGCCTCTCCTCGCTGGTCATCGTCTCGTCCTCCTCGCAACAGTTACGGCTATGTAGCCTGAGTACCCGCGCATCACCTGCCCATAAACCTGCCCGCAGATCGCTGCTAGCAGTTGGGCTGCTAAACTGCCTCCGGAGGAGACGGAAGGGAATCTCTATGAAAATGTCAAGCTGCAGACCGGGCCTCGAAAGTAGCCCCGTCGCGCAGCATCGCCCACAGAACGTTGACCCTCCGACGAGCCAGCGCGATGAGGGCCTGAGTGTGCTTTTTCCCTTCCCGCCTCTTGCGGTCGTAGAAGGCCCTGGACTCAGGCGAGCTACGCAGGCTGGCGAAAGCGGACTGATAGAAGACGCGCTTGAGCACCTTGTTGCCACCCCGCATGCGGTGGTCGTTACCAACCCGCTTACCGGAGTCGCGGGCAGCGGGAACGAGCCCGGCGTAGGCGGCGAGTTGATCAGCGCTAGAGAAAGCGGAAAGGTCTCCCACGCCCACCAGGAACTCGGAGCCGAGGACCGGACCCATGCCGGGCAGGCTAGCGAGGATCCGGGCCTCGGGTCGGGCGAAAAAACGCTTCTCGAGCTCCCCATCGAGCTTGGCGATGCCCTCCTTGAGTGCGAGCACCTCGCCAGCGAGTTCGGCGCAGATGCGGGCGGCGACCTCCTGCGCGGGCAGGGCGACGCTCTGAGCTTTGGCCGCGGTGAGGGCCTTGCCTGCGAGCGCGTTGGCGCCCTTGACGCCGCGCTTTCGGAGGTAGGCGACCAGACGTTTATGGCCCACGCCTCGGATGGCGGCGGGGGTCTGGTAGCGGGCCACCAGGGTGAGGGCGCCCTTGCTGTTGAGGTCCAACGCCCGCTCAAGGGCCGGGAAGAGGGACAGGAGGGCGTCTCTGAGGCGGCTGATGGAGCGGGTCTGGTCGGTGACGAGGTCCCTCCGACGGGCGAGCAGGAGTTGCAGCTCAGCGAGGTCGCCTTCGCCGGGCGTGAGCTCGCCGAGGTCACCTCTCATGCGGGCTTGATCGGCGATGATGTGGGCGTCCCTCTCGTCGGTCTTGGACTCCCCGCGGTAGGCGTCGCGGGCTCGGTCCACGGCGAGGCCCGGGAGGTAGACGACCTTTTGGTCTCGCTCCCACAGCAGCGCCAAAAGGAGCGCCGCCCCGCCGCCGGGCTGGTCGACGGCCCAGACGAGCTCCTCCGCCAGGGAGAGGACCTCGTCGATGAGGGCCACGAGATCGGCCTCGTCGTTTTCGACTCTGCGGGAGAGGAGGATCTCGCCGGAGGCGTCCAGCACACACGCCCAGTGGAACCCCTTCCCGGCGTCGATGCCCACCCATACACCGCGGGGAGGATGTTCGCTGTTCATCGCCACAACCACCTCCGTCTTTTTCGTTCTCATCCCTCGGAGGACCTCGCCGGCGGCTCCTTATGCAGCGAGTCTTGGGCTTCGCCGATCTCTATGAGCGGTCGAGGCCTCCTCGATAGGGGACGAGGGGCGATTCCCTTCGAGCCATCGGACGGCGGAGAAACGGAAGCCATCCTCGACCCCCATGGACGTCATTCAGGAACTGTACCCGAACGACAAACACAAAGATAAGGAGAGATGGGCGAATCATCCGCGAACGTGCTCTCGGTAGACGTGGGTTCCTCCTCGGTGCGCGCCGCCCTCCACGACGGTTCCGGCACCCTCATAGAAGGTACGGAAACCGGGATACCCTATGACCTGGAGTACACCCGCGAGGGCGCGGCGACCAAGGACGCCGACGCACTGCTAGATCTGGTCGTCCGCGCGATAGACGGCACGCTCTCCGCAGCCCCCGGGACGCCCGTCGCCGCAGTCGCCACCAGTACCTTCTGGCACTCTCTGCTCGGCCTCGACCGCTCCGGCGAACCGACCACCCCGGTGCTCAGCTGGGCCGACCGCCGCTCCGCGCTGGCGGCGAGGGAGCTGCGCGAGCGTCTCGACGAGAAAGCCCTCCACCGCCGCACCGGCTGCGTGCTTCACTCCAGCTACTGGCCCGCCAAGCTGCTGTGGCTCTCCCGAGAGGAGCCGGAGGCATTCGAGCGCACCGAGGCGTGGGTCTCGCCCGGCGAGTATCTACACCGACGCTTCTTCGGGAGGCCTCTGCCGGTAGGGACCTCGATGGCCTCGGCGACCGGACTCTTCAACCAGAATCTGAGAACGTGGGATGAGAAGACGCTGGAGGCCCTGCCGGTGGACCGCTGGCGCCTGCCGGAGATCTCAGACGAACCCACGCGCGGCCTCGGGCCGGAGTGGGCGGAACGCTGGCCCGCCCTCGCGGAGGTGCCGTGGTTCCCGGCGGCGGGCGACGGTGCGTGCTCTAACGTAGGCAGCGGCTGCGTAACGGCGGATCGCCTCGCTCTGATGGTCGGGACGAGCGGGGCGATGCGCGTCCTGTGGAAGGCCGGGTCCGTCGAGATACCCGAGGGCCCCTGGTGCTACCGGGCCGACGCGAAGCGGTTCGTGATGGGCGGCGCCCTGAGCAACGGCGGAAACCTGGTGGGGTGGCTACGCGAGACGCTGCGGCTGCCGGACCCCAAGGAGACGGAGAGACTTCTCTCGGAGATGGAGCCGGATTCGCACGGGCTGACGTTCCTGCCGCTGTTGGCCGGTGAGCGCGGCCCCGGCTGGGCAGATAAGGCCAACGGTACCATCGCCGGGATCTCGATGGGAACGAGGCCGGTCGAGATCCTGCGGGCCGCCATGGAGGCCGTAGCGCTTCGCTTCGCCCTCATAGCCGAGACCATAGAACGCGCAAGACCGGGGGAGAAAGAGGTCATCGCCACCGGCGGCGGACTGCTCGGTTCTCCGGCCTGGACCCGCATTATGGCCGATGCCCTCGGCAAGCCCGTGACGGTCTCGGGGGTCGAGGAGGCTTCGAGCCGCGGGGCGGCCCTGCTCGCACTCGAGGCTCTGGGGGTCATGGAGATCGAGGAAGCGGAGACTCCTCTCGGAGAAACCGTAGATCCCGACCCGGCGCACCACGAGGCCTACCGCGCCGCCCTGGAGCGCCAGCGGCGCCTCTACGACGCCGTCCTCGGGACCGCCTGAGTAGCGGCGCGAGGGCCGGCTCAAGGAGCCGGCCCTCGCGCTCTTGAAAGCCGCTTCGCTACTCGCGCTCTCCCATGGGGACGTAGTCTACGTCGCGAGGTCCGGTGTAGATCTGGCGCGGACGAGCGATCTTGAACTCCGGATCGTTCATCAGCTCTAACCACTGGGCCATCCAGCCGGGGGTGCGCCCGATGGCGAACATGACGGTGAACGCCTCGACGGGTATGCCCATGGCCTCGTAGATGATTCCGGACCAGTAGTCCACGTTGGGGTAGAGCTTGCGGCTGGTGAAGTACTCGTCGTCGAGGGCGCGCTTCTCCAGCTCTATGGCGATGTCCAGCAGAGGGCTGGTCTTGCCGGTGGCCTCCAGCACCTCGTCCACGTGGCTGCGGATGATGCGAGCGCGCGGGTCGTAGTTCTTGTAGACCCTGTGTCCGAAGCCCATGAGCCGCTCGTTGCCCTGCTTGACGCTCTCGAGGAAGTCCGGGATGTTCTCGACGCTGCCGATGCGGTTGAGCATCTTGAGGACGGCGACGTTGGCCCCGCCGTGCAGCGGCCCGTAGAGCCCGGCGATGCCCGCCGCCACAGAGGTGAACGGGTCATTAACCGCGCTGCCGACGACCCTCACCGCCGCCGCCGAGCAGTTCTGCTCGTGGTCGGCATGCAGGATGAAGAGAACGTCGAGGGCCTTCTCGATCCTCGGGTCGGGCTCGTAGCGGGGCTCGGCCATCTTGAAGAGCATCGAGAGGAAGTTGCCCGTGTAAGAGAGGTCGTTGTCCGGGTAGACGTAGGGCAGGCCCATGGCGTGACGATAGGCGAAGGCGGCGAGGGTGGGCATCTTGGCGATGAGGCGCACGGCGGAGATGTGGCGCTGATGCTCGTCGTAAACGTCGCGGGCCTCGGGGTAGAAAGTCGAGAGCGCCCCGACGCTCGCGAGCAGCATGCCCATCGGGTTGGCGTCGTGGCGGAAGCCGTCCATGAAACTCTTTATGTTCTCGTGGACGTAGGTGTGGTGCGTGATCTCGTAGACCCACTGCTCGAGCTCCCGCTCGTTGGGCAGCTTCCCGTAGAGGAGCAGGTACGCCACCTCGAGGAAGGAGGACTTCTCGCATAGCTGCTCGATGGGGATGCCCCGGTGCTGCAAGATCCCCTTCTCGCCGTCGATGTAGGTGATCGCGCTACGACAGCTCGCAGTGTTCGTGAAGCCGGGGTCGTAGGTCATCAGGCCAAAGTCGTCCTCGTCGACCTTTATCTGCCTGAAGTCCATAGCCCGCACGGTGCCATCACTTATCTCCACCTCATAAGTCTTGCCCGTGCGGTTGTCCGTGATAGTCAACGTGTCAGCAGCCGTCTTGGTGCCCCCATTCCCCGTGTCTTGAGACTTCTCACTCAAAAGAGCCCCTTTCTCTCGCGCATTCTGCCCGTCATTATATATGCTGACCTCACATACATGCTTGCCCCGGTCGTGGAGTACCTTTGCATTATCGCGCACTCCGGGACGGATCGGAAGTGAGCGCGGATGGCACGACGGCAGCTCGTTGGGCTAGCGGGACTTCCGCCTGGTGGAAGGGACACCTGGACTCGCACGATGACTCTGTAGATAGCTTGCCCGGAGAATAGTGAGGATTTGAGAAAGCGCATCTGAGATAGCCAAAGCGTGTAGGTAGGGACTGGAGCATCCCGGTGCTCGGCGGGCATATGGAACGGCAGGTTGGGATTAACGGGAGCCCAGAGATATTCTTGAGCAAGAATCCGCTACGCTGGCACCAGCCCGTCCTCGCATCAAAGAGTACGCATTGCGACAACCTCCTCCAGGTACCTCAAAGCTTCTTCAACAGAGACAACGTCGCCGTACTTGGCGTCTATGTCATAGAGGTTGGCCTCGTGAGCTGCGGGGTTGCGGTCGCCGACGGCCTCACGTGGTACGACGGGCCGGAAGCCGTGCTGCAGGGCGTCGACGGCGGTGGCCCGGACGCAGCCGCTCGTCGAGGCGCCGGTGATGATCAGGGTGTCCACTCCTGCCGCGGTGAGGAGGGCCCCGAGCGGCGTCCCGAAGAACCCGGAGGCGAAGAGCTTGTTCAATACGGGCTCGGAGGCACGCGGGGCTATGCGCGGGTCTATCTCGGCCCACCGGCTTCCGGCCTCCAGGGTAAGTAGGGCGGGCACCTTGTCTATAAAGGCGGCGGCGGTGAGCCTGTCGCTCTCCTGGTAGGCGATAGTCGTGAAGACGACCGGGATCCCCGCCTTCCGGGCCGCCTCCAGGAGCCGCCGGATGTTCTCCACCGGGCTTTCCAGGTCGCAGGCCAGCGGCGACTCCGGGTCGGTGAAGCCGAGCGTCATATCTATGACGGCGAGGGCGGGTCTGCGTCCGAAGCCGCCCCGCCCGCCGAAGCCCTCGATGTGCATCCTCTCACCTCCTGCCGTTCGCCCGCGCCGCGCCGAGCTCGTGCGAGAGCCACTCGTCGAACCTGCGGCGCGTCTCAGCGATGATCCGGCGCTGCTCCTCCAGCGGCGGGAGCGGCCCGTGGTCGAAGGCGGGCGGCTCGGGGCGACTGCTCTTGATCTCCTCGCGCCTCGACTCCGTCGCCGCGGCGTCCACGGAGCCGTCCTCATCGAGCACAACCCCATACTCGCTCTCGGCGGCCTCGCGGCTGACGAGGCTCCAGCGCACGTCCTTGGCGACGGCCTCGGGGTCGCGCTCGAGCGGGTCGCCGACGCCGCCCGCCCCGGCGGTCTCGAA
>JBFLXF010000034.1:0-9756 GCA_040757515.1 Actinomycetota bacterium | reverse complement strand
GGGTCTCGGCGTGGATGGGCTACGGCCTGGGCAGGCACGCCCCGGGCAGGAAGAGTACCGCCGAGGCCCTCGCCGCCACCCACCACCTGTTGCTTGGTCACGCCCTCGCCCTGGAGGCCATGCGCGCCTCGGGCCGGGATAACCACCTCGGCATAACGCTCAATCTCTCGCCCGTGAGGGCCGCCTCCGCGCAAGCCGCCGATGCCGAAGCTGCCCGCAGGGTGGATGGCAACGCTAACCGGCTCTACCTGGACCCGCTCTTTCGAGGTTCCTACCCGCAGGACATGCTGGAACACTATCGTAGTATGAGTGACTTTCCGTTTGTGCGGGATGGGGATCTGGAGAGGATCTCCGCTCCGATAGACTTCCTCGGGGTCAACTACTACATGCGCCACACCGTTCGCGCCGAGGCTGGAGGAAGCGCCCGGGAGCTCTCCACAGGCATGCGCTTCGGAGACCTCGGAGCCGAGACGGTGCTGCCCGAAGGCGCGGAGACTACCGCGATGGGCTGGCCCGTAGAGCCCGACGGACTCACCGAGCTGCTGGTGCGCATAAAGGAAGAGTATCGGGATCTGCCCATCTTCGTCACCGAGAACGGGCGCGCCGTCCACGACTATGTGGACCCGGAGGGGGAGGTTAAGGACTTCGAGCGCGTCTCGTTTCTGGATGCGCACTTCCGGGCTGCGCACGCGGCCATCGAGCGAGGGGTGGATCTCAGGGGCTACATGGTATGGTCGCTCTTGGACAACTTCGAGTGGGCCGAGGGCTACTCCAAGCGCTTTGGGATCGTATTCGTGGACTACGGGACCCAGCGGCGCATCCCCAAAGCCAGCGCCCGCTGGTACTCGGAGATGATCAGGCGGGGCGGGTTGGAAGACTAGAGAGGAGGCAGAGTTGCACTGCTGCGAGCTAGGCGCGGGGCGAGGGTTTCCGGGTCCGGTCTCGAGGCCCGGACCTTCGGGAGCGAGTGGGGTGGTGCCGCGCCGTTTGCGTGGCGATGGACTCCATGCCGTCAGTGCCTGGGCTGGAGATGGTAGAGAGAGGCAGGTCTTGGATCGCTCGAAAGAACCTATCGGCGAGAACCCGGCGGCTGAGGAGCCGCGCGGCGAGGCTTCCGGCTTTCGCAAGGAGAGCGTGCGGAAGGAAGATGGCCGCTACATAATCTTCTACTCCTTCCACGAGGACGAGGCTTGAACCAGCTCAGGTGGGACCCGACGCTTCGGGAGTGGGTGGCCTACGCCACCCACCGCCAGGAACGCACCTTCCTGCCCCCGGCGGAGTACTGCCCCCAGTGCCCCACCAAGCCCGGCGGCTTCCCGACCGAGGTGCCTAAAGAGTCCTATGAGATCGCCGTCTTCGAGAACAAGTTTCCCTCGTTTATCCCGGAGCCTGACGAGCCCTTGGAGCCCGGCAGCGCCCTGACGCCGACGCGGGAGGGGCGCGGCGTCTGCGAGGTGGTACTCTACTCGGACGAGCACGAGGCGACCCTGGCCTCGATGAGCGAGCGGCGCATCCGCGAGCTGGTGGAGGTGTGGGCCGACCGCTACATCGAGCTCGGTTCCCTGGACTTTGTGGACTACGTCTTTATCTTCGAGAACAAGGGTGAGGCAATAGGGGTGACGCTGCACCACCCGCACGGCCAGATCTACGCTCTCCCCTTCGTTCCCCCGCGCCCTAAGAAGGAGCTCGAGGCGGCGAGGGCTCACCGCGAGAGAACCGGACGCTGCCTGCACTGCGAACTGCTCGCTCAGGAGCATGAGGACGGGCGCAGGGTTGTGGCGAAGGGAGAGCACTTCACGGCCTTCGTCCCCTTCTATGCCCACTACCCCTACGAGATACATCTCTACGCGAGGCGCTGCGCGCCCTCCATCGCCGACCTCTCTGCGAGGGAGAGGCGCGACCTCGCCCGAGTGCTCAAGCGGGTGCTCGTCGGCTACGACAACCTCTTCGGTTTCTCGCTGCCCTACGTGATGGTCATGCACCAGGCGCCCACCGACGGCGGGGACCACGAGGGCGTGGCCCACTTCCACATCGAGTTCTATCCGCCCAACCGGACCGCCGAGAAGCTCAAATACCTGGCCGGAAGCGAGCAGGGCGCCGGAACCTATATCGTGGATGCACTGCCCGAAGAGACCGCACGGC
Organism: Actinomycetota bacterium; assembly: GCA_040757515.1. Lineage (GTDB taxonomy): Bacteria > Actinomycetota > Rubrobacteria > Rubrobacterales > Rubrobacteraceae > JBFLXF01. The sequence continues at coordinate 7,614 of JBFLXF010000034.1, read as the reverse complement.
GGTTGCGCGAGGCCGCCGGGGGAGCGCCGTGAGGCTCCTCGTAACCGGGGGCGCTGGCTACATCGGCAGCGTCGTTGCCCACCAGCTCCTTGAGGCCGGGCACGAGGTCGTGGTCTTCGACGACCTCTCCAAGGGACACGAGGCGGCGGTACCGGAGGGAGCGGCGCTCTCGTGCGGCAACCTGCTCGACGCGGACGCGGTAGAAAAAGCACTCTCCGGAGGGTTCGATGGGGTGCTGCACTTCGCGGCGCTCTCGCTCGTGGGCGAGTCCGTCGAGGAGCCCGAGTGCTACTACCGCAACAACGTATGCGGCACGCTCAACCTGCTGGATGCGATGCGCAGGCGCGGCGTACCGCGCCTCGTCTTCTCCTCGACGGCTGCCGTGTACGGGGAGCCGGAGGAGGTGCCTATAAAGGAGGATGCGCCCGCTCTCCCGACGAACCCCTACGGCGCTTCGAAGCTGGCAGTGGATCGCCTTATCTCCGCCGTCGCCCGTGCCCGGGGCATCGCCGCCACAAGCCTGCGCTACTTCAACGTCGCGGGGGCGAGCGGGCGCTTCGGCGAGGACCACCACCCCGAGACGCATCTCATCCCGCTGGTGTTGCAGGCCGCGGCCGGAAAGAGGGAGAACGTCGGGATCTTCGGCACCGACTATCCCACTCGCGACGGCACCGCGATCCGGGATTACATCCACGTCGAGGACCTCTCCCGCGCCCACCTGCTGGCGTTGGAGGCCGCAGAGCCCGGCGGGCACCGCGTCTACAACCTCGGCAACGGCGCGGGTTTCTCGGTGCGGGAGGTGATCGAGACCGCAAGGAGGGTGACCGGGCGTGAGATACCCGCCGTCGAGGCGCCGCGCCGGGCAGGGGACCCTCCGGTCCTGGTCGCATCGAGCGAGCGGATACGGGCAGAACTCGGCTGGAAACCCGAGAAGCCGGAGCTGGAAGCCATGATCTCCGACGCCTGGACCTGGATGCTCGCCCATCCGAACGGCTACGAGTAGGGACATCTTGCGAGAGATTGAGGAGAAAGCGCTCCGGGCGTACGAGAAGCACTTCGGGGAGGGGCCGGACCTCGTCGCTAGCGCCCCAGGTCGCATCAACCTGATCGGAGAGCACACCGACTACAACGGCGGCTTCGTCCTGCCCTGCGCCATAGACCGTCGCGTGGCCGTCGCCGTCGGACGCGGCGAGGGCGGACTCTACTCCACCGACTTCGGGGAGTCACGTCCTCGCGGCGGGAAAGACTCCTCGTGGGCGGACTATCCACGCGGGGTGGTCTGGGCGCTTGCAGATGCCGGGCGGGAGGTTGGCCCCTTCCGCGCCGCCTTCGCCGGGGACGTGCCGCTCGGCGCCGGACTCTCCTCCTCGGCCGCCATAGAGGCCGCGACCGCTCTCGCCCTCGATGCGCTTTTCGGGTTCAGTCTGGGCCGCAAGGACCTCGCCGTGATCTGCCAGAAGGCCGAAAACAGCTACGTCGGGGTGCAAAGCGGGATTATGGACCAGTACGCCTCGCTCCTTTGCGAGCGGGGGAGCGCCCTCCTGGTGGACTGCCGCACCCTCGAGGCCGAGACCGTGCCTCTCGACCTCGCAGGCGCCGGGCTCTCCCTGTTCGTCTGCGACACGCGGGTGAAGCGAGGTCTCGCCGATACCGGCTACAACGAGCGGCGTGAGCAGTGCGATCGCGCCGCCCGCGCTATCGGCGTGAGGGAGTTGCGTGACGCGGGGGAGGAGAACCTGAAAAGGCTCTCCGGCGCCGAGCTGAAGCGAGCCCGGCACATCATCTCGGAGAACGCCCGGGTGCTGGAGGCGGCCGCCGCACTGCAGAAGAGAGACTTCGAGGAGTTCGGGCGCCTGATGTACGCCTCCCACGCCTCGCTGCGCGATGACTATGAGGTCTCCACTCCCGAACTGGATATGTTCGTGGAGCTGGCGCGTAAGACGGGAGCCTACGGCGCGCGCCTCACCGGAGCGGGCTTCGGCGGCTGCGCCATCGCCCTCTTGCCTGCCGCAGCGACGGGACGCCTCGCGGAGTCTGTCCGCAGAGCCTTCGCGGACTACGGTTTCAAGGAGCCCGCCTTCTACCGGTTTCTTCCGTCCGCCGGTGCCGGGATAGCGAGTTGAGAGAGCGCCAGCCATCACCGGTAGGGCATGTCCGTTAGGTTTTTGTAAACGATTACGCAAGACCGGTCTCGCAACGTTTAGCGAGGCGCATCGCGGGGTATCCCTGTGATCGTAACCCTGATCATCGTGGAAAGGAGTACGTTCGTGGCTGACGAGCTTCGAGGCAAGAAGATAGCGTTTCTCGTCGCCCCCGAGGGCGCGGAGCAGGTCGAATTGACTGAGCCGTGGAGGGCGGTCGAGGAGGCCGGTGGCACGCCGGAGCTACTATCCACGTCCTCCGGTGAGGTGCAGGCATTCAATCACCTGGACAAGGGCGACACCTTCAAAGTGGACAGAATAGTCTCTGAGGCCAGCGCTTCCGACTATGACGGTCTGGTGCTGCCCGGTGGTGTGGCCAACCCGGACTTCCTGCGGACCGATGAGGACGCGGTACGCTTTGTGCGGGAGTTCTTCGAGCAGGGCAAGCCGGTCGGCGTGATCTGCCATGGCCCCTGGACGCTAGTGGAGGCCGGGGTGCTGGAGGGACGTACGATAACCTCCTGGCCGTCGCTGCAGACGGACATTCGCAACGCCGGCGGCAACTGGGTGGATGAGGAGGTCGTCGTGGACCAGGGGCTCGTCTCCAGCCGCAAGCCTGACGATCTCCCGGCGTTCTGCGCGAAGATTGTCGAGGAGTTCGCCGAAGGCAGGCACGAAGAGCAGAAGCGCAGCGCTTAAGAGCTGTCGATCTCAGACGATCTGAAGCCCCGTCTTCGGACGGGGCTTCGTGTCGAGGGACAGTTTCGGGCTTGGTAGGGCAGGGTAAGAGTCATCCAGGCAAGCCATGACGTACAGGAGGGAAGATGCCGCAGAGGGTCGAAGGAAGCATAGAGGTAGAGGCTCCGGTACAGAGAGTCTACGAGTACTGGCGCAACCTGGAGAACCTGCCCCGATTCATGTCGAACATCGAGGAGGTCCGCTCTACGGGGCCGGATACGACGCATTGGGTTGTAAAGGGGCCCTTGGGCGCGAGGCTGGAGTTCGATGCCCGGACCACCCAGGATAAGCCCAACGAAGCTATAGGCTGGAACACTGTGGACGGCCAGGTGGAGACCTCCGGACAGGTGCGTTTCCGCGAGGTCGGCTCAGGCCGCACCCTTATCGAGGTGCAGATGAACTACTGGGACGCTCCGGGGGGCAAGGCCGGTGAGGTGGCTTCCAGGGTCGTCGCCAACCCAAAGGTGATGCTTGAGCAGGATCTCCGGAACTTCAAGGACATTATCGAGGGCAAGGCCACCCCTGAAGAGATCCAGCGGCGCCCCTCCGCCGCAACAGCTCAGAGCAGCCTCGTCGCCTTTCTGACCTCCGGCACCGGGCTCGCCGTCGTTGGCGGGGGTCTGCTGCTCTGGCTGCTGCTTCGCCGCCGGGGCGGCTCCCGCAGGAGGTCTCGCATTATCTTCGAGTTCTAGCGAGTTTCAGAGAGCCGGGATAGAGCGAAGGCCGCCTGGGAAGGCGGCCTTCGCTCTATCCTCTTGAGGTGGTTCTCAGCCGCCGAGAGGGATGTTGCCGAAGATCAAGACGCGGCGCTCCATGTCGAAGAAGATCCTATCGGTGAGCTTGAAGAGTTCGATCAGGACGTCCGCGTCTTCGGCCGGCGGCCTTATGGCGTACTCCTCTGCTCCGTTGTCCAGGATGAGCTGGTAGGAGAACTTGCCGGGCTCTCCGCGGCCCTCCTCGTTCCAGTTGGCGTGGACGTTGGTGACCTGACGAACCTTGATGGCGCTCTCTACGTTCGGCTGGGACATCTCCGGTCTCCTTTCCTAGCCCAGCGGTATGTCGTTTGGGATGAGGACCTTGCGTTCAAGGTCGAAGTAGACGACCTTGGCCCTCTTGAAGAGCTCTAGCTGCACCTTGGCGTCTTGCGCCGTCGGCTTCAGCACATACTCTTCTGCCCCGTTGTCCAGGATGAGCTGGGTGGTGAAGGCGCCGGGCTCTCCGCGTCCCTGCTCCGTCCAGGAGATCTGCACGTCCGTTACCTGACGAACCTTGATGGCCCGCTCGGTGTTCTGTTCGGCCATTACCCTCCTTCGTCCCGACCGTCAAACGCACCGGACTTTTTGCCCGCTGAACGGAGGGCTAAACCGCCGAAATTCCGTATGCGAATGAGTCTAGAGCCGATCTATCTTCGCGGCGAGGACGAAGTCGCTCTCGGTGAGCCCGTCTATCTTGTGCGTGTAGACGACGATTTCGACCCGTCCCCAGCCGAAGCAGATGTCGGGATGGTGGGCCTGTTCCTCGGCGAGAGCGCCGACCCGGTTTACGAACTCTAGGGCTTTCCGGAAGTTCTTGAAGCGGAACTCCCGGCGCAGATGATGTCCGTCCACGACCTGCCAGGTGGGGAGTTGTCGGGCCAGGGTTTCCAGATCCTCTCCAGCGAGCGGCGGGACGCCGCCCCGGCAGGGCACGCAGGTCTTGTCCGCGAGATCCGTCACTTGTGCCTCCTTTCCTTCGCCTCTATTCTAAGGCCGCTTCAATAAGCCTTCCTGGAGAACCGCTGCCGGTAGAGGTCCATCGCATGCCGGACTTCGTCGACTGCGGCGTCAGGGTCGGAGAAGGCGCCGACTCGGACCTCCTTGTTCTCCAGCTTTTTGTAGTCCTCGAAGAAGCTTCGCAGCTCGGCGAGCCGGTGCTCGGGCAGCTCGCCGAAGTGCGTGTAGCCGTTGTACTCCGGGTCGTCGAGGTGGACGCAGATCACCTTCTCATCCCGCTCGCCTTCGTCGAGCATGGACATCAGCCCGATGGGCCGTGCTCTGAGCAGGCTCAGGGGCTGGACCGGCTCCTGCATCAGAACCAGCGCGTCCAGAGGGTCCCCGTCGTCGCCTAGAGTTCGCGGCAGGAAGCCGTAGTTCGCCGGGTAGAAGACTGACGAGTAGAGCACCCGGTCCACAAACAGAAGCCCGGTCTCCTTGTCGAGCTCGTACTTAACCTTCGAGCCCTTAGGTATCTCGATCAGGACCCTGAACTCGCCGGGAGCCTCCTCGCCTAAAGGTACGTCGTGCCAGGGGTGGGGCATGACCGTCTCCTATATTTTGCGGGAACTGTACAGGCGCTCCCGCCTCAACCCTCCGCTTCCTCCTCTTCCTCGATGGCCGCCGCCGAGGTCGCTCTGAAGAGGAGAACCTTCCCCCGCTGCGGGTAGTCTACTATCTCCACGTCTCCGGTAATCGCCACCTGCTCCTCGAGAATGCCTTCGACGTTGACGACCGACGAGAGCTCCACCTCTACCTCCAGTACGTAACCGGTGTGCTCGTTCTCCGGCCGGTCCGGAACCCTCCTGAGGCGCCCTTCCAGGTAAGCCATGCTCGTCTCCTTCCGAACTTGCGTGCCGCAGCTATGGTACCGGAGGCCGGCTCACGAAACCTGGATCGGGGAGAGCTTTCCCGGGCAAAATCGCTGGCAGCGAGAGGCGCGTTATAGCGAAGACTGGCAGTACTCTGTCGGCCACTTTGCCGATAATGGGGGCTTCGATGCAGCCGCTTCTCGAACCCGAGGCTGCGCGAATTACGCCTTCGTTCTCTGCCGCCGATCACTCACGTGGCCGGTAGCGGCACCGCGCGGCTGAGTACCATGCCCGTATCTGACAGCCAGATCGCACCCGAATGCATGAACTGCGCCCGCCGCTGCAGCGTTCCCGGCCACTCTTCGAGCTCCGGATCTAGTATGGTGGTCATGACCACCAGAGCGCTCTCCCTGGCCAGCTTCGTGAGCGCGCCCTGTTGCTCTAGCGCCGCCTCCGGAGAAAGCCGCTTCTCCCAGTCGTAGTTGATCCAAACGGACCGGCCCTCAGACGGCTCCTCCCCAAGAAATCGCCTGAGCTCTTGCGCGCGCCGTCCCGGGATACCGCTCTCCACAAGCAAGCGCAGGCGTTCCTCTCCCTCAAAGCGCGCCGCCTCCAATCCCCTGAAATTACTGCGCAACCCGTCTACGGGTCGTCGCCGGTCGCCGCCGTGGTACCTGACGAATGTCCCGCCGCGCTCCTTCGCTACCCGGAAGAACGCAACCTCCAGACGCAACATCAACTCGCGTGTCTGCGCGACCGCGAGCACGTTGTCGGGTACCTTCAGGAAGGCGTGTAGCCTGCCCGCCAACGTGTCAGAGCGCTCACTCCTCCTCACGAACTCCTCGACCGCAGAGCGGCGGATGCGCCACGAGCGGCCTATCTTCGCGCACGGTAGCCTCCCCTCGCGACACCATCGCCAGACCGTTGCCGGCCCTACCCCTAGATACTCCGCAACCTCCTCGGTGCTGAGTAACTCCTCTTCCATCAATACCCCCGAACATACCGGGCTATTTATGTTTGAACCGTACTTTACCGTACTTGAATTCTCTAGGCAGTACATTAGCATATACAAGCGTGGACCGGTAGAGGTGCGAGAGGCTTGGGTGATGCCTTGGGGGATATCTGAGGAAGGAGCTTTAGGGGACGGCGGAAGATTTGGAGGCATGTGCTGTGGGGGAGTTTCGACGGCGTAGGGGAAGCCGGGTACGTGAAGGCTGTTGGCACCGCTCGTGAGTACCTCATGTTGTGGGTGAGTTGGCTTCGTAGCCAAGGAGGTAGCTAGGTGGCCGAGAGAAGGATGTGCGATGTGTGCGGCATCAGGCCGGCGACGGTCAGGGTGAGGCGCATAGTCCCCGGCGAGGGGCAGAGGGTGGAGCACCTGTGCGAGCTGCACGCGGCCGAGGCGAGGGGTGGCCACTCGCCGTTTGGGGGTGGCAGCCTCTTTGACGATTTCTTCTCTCGCTTCTTTGAGGAGGAGCCGGCGTTCGCGGGCAGGCGCATCCCGATCTCAGGCGAGCGCAGGCGGGCCGAGCAGGTTGACGTGACCCGGTTCTTCTCGGATGCCACCAACGAGCTTCTGCAGCGGGCGGCCCGGCGTGCGATGGAGTGGGGAAGTCTGGATCTCACGGACGAGCACCTCCTCTACGCGGCGCTCGAGGACGGTGTGGTCCGCAGGGTGCTGGAGAGCATAGACGCCGACCCCGACGCCATAGCGGCCCATCTGGAAGGGGAGGCCGAGAAGGGAGGTCGCAAGGATGTGGCCCCTTCGCTCTCGCCCGGGGCCAAGCGGGCGCTGCTCTCCGCCTACGAGGAGTCACAGGCCCTGGGCGCCTCCTACATAGGTCCCGAGCACGTGCTGCTCGCGCTCTCCGGAGACGAAGAGTCCGAGGCCGGAAGGCTGCTCTCGCGTTTCGGGCTCTCGCACACGAAGCTGCGGGGCGCGGTAGTGCGCGGGGTGGACACGGCCAGTGGCGCCGCGCGCGAGCCGGCCAGCCCCACGCCCACCCTCGACGAGTACAGCCGCGACCTCACCCAGATGGCAAGGGAGGGCAAGCTCGACCCGGTCATCGGCAGAAGCGAGGAGGTCGAGACCACCATCGAAGTGCTCAGCAGGAGGACCAAGAACAACCCCGTCCTTATCGGCGATCCCGGCGTCGGCAAGACGGCCATCGT
>JBFLXF010000033.1:0-9893 GCA_040757515.1 Actinomycetota bacterium | reverse complement strand
GCCGGCGCGCCGGATGACCTCCTCGATCTTCAGGGCACACCGGGGGACGTTGGAGGCGTGCTTGAGCAGGATCACGTTGCCCGCCATGAGCGCGGGAGCGGCGTGCCGGAAGGCCTGCCAGAACGGGAAGTTCCACGGCATGATGGCGAGGATCGGACCCATCGGCTCGTAGCGGACGAAGGCGCGGGCTCCCTCGATCTTCGCCTCCTCGTCGGCGAGGAACCGCTCGGCGTTCTCGGCGTAGTAGCGGCAGGCGCGGGCGCACTTTTTCGCCTCGGCGGTCGCGGCGGCGAGGGTCTTGCCCATCTCGGTCGTCATGATGCGCCCAAGATCTGCGGCCTCCTCTTCCAGGATCCCGGCGAGACGCAGCATCATCCGGCGGCGCTCTTCGAAGGAGGTCTTGCGGTACTCGCGGAACGTCTCGTCGGCGAGGGAGATCCTGCGGTCTACCTCCTCGTCGGTCATCTCTTCGAAGACCTCTATCTCTTCGCCCGTCGCCGGGTTCACGCTGGATATCGCCACTGCGGTCCTCCTCTCGAGACTCTCTTCAAGAACCCCACGCGGGGCTAAATATACACTCTCTCGTCTACCCTCCGACCGGTACGCGCAATCGCCGCGCCGATCAAGGAGACCAAGAGCCCAGGCCGGTGGTGTCCTCCAGGATGCGGCGGGCCTCCTCGTGGTCGCGGGCGGGGACGAGGACGTCCCTGGGACCGGCGGCGAGAAAGTCGGGGACGTCGAAACCAGCCCCCCGGCGGACGAGGGCCGGGATCCCCACCTCCCTGAGCACACCCTCCATCATCAGGGCCGTGGTCTCGTTCGGCGCAGAGCCCACCTTTACCCACTCATCCACGCAGGCCACCTCCTCGCTCCGGAGTATAGCGCGGGGCGCGGTAGAATCGGACCGGTGACCGGACGAGGCAGCAAGAGTCCCTCCGAGGCCCGGCGCATCCTGGAGGAGCTGGCCCGTACGGCGGGCTTCGACCTCGTGGGCGTGGCGCGCGCCGAACCGCTCCGCGAGGGCGGCGAGCGCCTGCGCGAGTGGCAGCGGCAGGGCATGGCAGCCGACATGGGCTACATGCGGCGCCCCGTCGAGCTGCTCTCCGACCCGAAGAAATTGCAGAAGAGCGCAAGGAGCGTCGTCTCCTTGGGCGTCTCGTACTACCCCGGAGATCACCCGAAGAACCCCGGCGGCGGAAGGGTAGCACGCTACGCCTGGGGCAAGGACTACCACGTGATCATCAAGGAGCGTCTCTACCGCCTGCGAGGGGAGCTGGAGCGGGAGCTGGGCACGCGGGTGAAGGCACGGGCGTTCACGGACGCCGTGCCGTTGCTGGAGCGTTCGGCGGCGCAGCACGCGGGACTCGGGTTCTTCGGGCGCAACTCGTGTCTCATAAACGGCGAGATGGGCTCCTACTTCTTTATCGCGGACCTGATCCTGGACCTCGACCTGCCGCCCGACGAGCCCGGTACGGGCACCTGCGGGCGATGCATGCGCTGCATGGACGCGTGTCCGACCGGTGCCATCAGGGCACCCGGCGTCGTGGACGCGAGGCTGTGCATCTCCTACCTCACCATAGAGAACCGCGGCGAGATACCGCGCGAGTTGCGGCGCAAGGTTGGTGATTGGGCCTTCGGCTGCGACATCTGCCAGGAGGTCTGCCCGTACAACAAGAGGAAGGCGGCCTTGAGCCGCTGGCCGGAGTTCTCCCAGGAGGCGGGCGCGGGGCCGCACCTGGAGATAGGGGACGTGCTCGGCATCAGGACCGAGGAGGAGTTCGAGCGGCGCTTCGGGGAGACACCGCTCACGCGCCCGGGACGGGCGGGGCTCCTGCGCAACTGCTGCGTCGCGGCGGGGAATCTCAAGCTGGAGCCCGCCGTCCCTGCGCTTATCGAATGCCTGCGCGAGGATCCTTCGCCGCTCGTACGCGGGCACGCTGCCTGGGCTCTCGGTGAGATCGGGGGCTCCGGTGAGGCGCTGCGGGAGGCGGCCGAGAAAGAGACGGATGGCTGGTGCCTGGAGGAGATAAGGCTCGCCCTCTCGGGGACTCCGGTGGGTTAGAATAGGCGAGTGATGATGGATCGTGGGTTCGTCAACTACTACGAGGTTCTCGGGGTTTCGCGGGACTCATCTCAAGAGGAGATTCGGAACGCCTATCGCCGACTCGCCAAGGAGCGTCATCCGGACCGCTCCGGCGGCAGCACGGAGGAGTTCGCCCGCCTGCAGGAGGCGCACGACGTCCTCTCGGATCCTGATCTCCGTCGCCAGCACGATGAGGCCCTGGACCTTGCCCACGCCGCGAGCCAGCTCGCCGACCTGGATTTCAGTTCCCTGGAGGAAGATGAGCTCTCGGCCCGCCGCCGCGCGCGCGAGTCACAGGGACCGGGACTTGGAGAGCGACTCAAGGGACGCTTCAGGCGGAAGGAGAGCGCATCCAGAGAGACCTCCTCCGGGCGTAGGGTGCGCGGACGCTACGAGGTAAGAGAAGCGCGCTGGTACGAGCCACACGAGTTCGAGCCGGAGCCGATCACCTTCAAGAGCGCCGCGATCAGCTTCTTCGCCGCCTTCCTGGCGTTTATCGCGATAGGACAGCTCGGCATCTGGGCGAGCGCGCCGGAGAGCGCCGGCGCGCTCGCCGGGCTCGCCGTGCTGGCCCCGTTCATGCCGGTCATCTACACTCTGGCCGGCCTCGTGGCTGCCTACCTCGCTTACCGGGCTGCGGGATACTGGGCGGTCGCGCTCGTCTTCGTGGCCGCCCTCGCCGTCGGCGGGCAGGGCAGGCCGGAGAACTTCACGCAGTTCACGACGGTGGGCATCATCCTCTTGCTCGTCGCGATCTGGCTCGGCAACCGCCGCGACCGGCCCGGGCGCTGAGGCAGCACCCGCCCTTCTGACGAACCGAGGTCACCTCCCCGGCGCACCTCGCCGTCCCCGCCCGCCAGAGAGGGGATCACAGGCGCGGTGGTAGACTTGCGCCGGCAAGAGCTGGACGTTCGCGCCGGAAGAACAAAGGCCCCCTGCACGCCTGACCGCAACCGGCACGGCGCCGTAACGGCGGCCACCGGGAGCGACAGCAGAGGGATTGCCTCGGCGCCCTGAAGAGTAGAGACAGAGATAGGAGGGCCGTGATCTCTACGAGGGAGATAGAGGGCTTTCTGGCGGAGTTTGAGGGGCGCGTAGTCCCGGCGGAGAGAGCGGTGAGCGAGGCGTGGTGGAGCCTCGCTACCACCGGCAGCGAGGAGGCCAAAGAGGAACTCGTGCGCGCCGGTAACGAATACAACGCGCTCTTCGCGGATCGCGAGGAGTTCGAGCGGGTGAAGAGCTGGCACGAGAGGCGCGGGGATCTGGAGAGCCCGCTGCTCCGGCGCCAGGTCGAGGTTTTGTACCTGACGTTTGCCGGGCGTCAGGGCGACGAGAAGACGCTGCGGCGTATAGAGGAGCTCGAGGCGGAGGCCAACGCCATCTACGGCAACTACCGCGGAAGAGTGGACGGCAGGGATGTCGGGGAGAACGAGATCCGCGAGATCCTGCGCTCCTCGGACGACCTCGCCCTGCGCCGCGAGGCGTGGGAGGCCCAGAAGTCCGTCGGACGCGCCGTCGAGGGCACGGTGCGCGAGCTGGCCCGTCTGCGCAACCGGCTCGCCCGCCAGCAGGGCTACCCGGACCACTACCACCGTTCACTCGTCCTCCAGGAGATAGACCCCGAGGAGCTTGTCGCGCTCATGTCCGCCCTCGAAGCGACCACCGGGCGGCCATTCCGGGAACTCAAGGCGCACATAGACGAGAGCCTGAAGGAGCGCTTCGGCGTCGAGAAGGTCATGCCGTGGCACCTGTGGGACCCGTTCTTCCAGGAGCCGCCCGAAGGCTCCGGAGAGGAGATGGACCGCTACTTCGCGGACGCCGATCTGGAGGCGCTCACGCGGCGCACCTACGACGCCATGGACCTCGACGTGCGGGGCGTGATGGCGAGAAGCGATCTCTATGAGCGGAGCGGCAAGAGCCAACACGCCTTCTGCCTGCGCGTCGGGCGCGACTACCCCTACGACGTGCGGGTGCTGGCGAACCTGCGCCCCGGCGAACCGGACGCCTACTGGGCCAACACGATGCTCCACGAGTTCGGTCATGCCGTCTACGACCGACACATCAACCCGGGACTGCCCTACCTCCTGCGCACTGTCGCCCACACCTGCGTAACGGAGGGGATCGCGATCATGATGGACTCACTGACGGAGGATCAGGGCTGGCTCTCCTCCGTCGCGGGCGTCGCCGACCCCGACGCGGAGGGATTGGCGGCCCGGCGCAGGGCGAAGGGTCTCGTCTTCGCGCGTTGGGCGCTCGTGATGTTCCACTTCGAGCGAGAGCTGTACGCCGACCCGGAGCGCGAAGACCTGAACGGCCTGTGGTGGGATCTGGTGGAGCGTTTCCAGCTCGTCGAACGCCCACCAGAACGCGACTATCCGGACTGGGCGGCCAAGATCCACGTCGCCATAGCCCCCGTCTACTACCACAACTACGTGCTCGGACACCTCATCGCTGCGCAGCTCAGACGGCACCTCGAGGTGGGCGTGGCCCGCGGCGCCTTCTATGAGAGCCCGGTTACGGGACGGTACCTGATCGAGTCGCTCTTCGGCCCCGGCGCCCGCGCGGACTGGCGTAACACGGTCCTGCACGCCACGGGGGAACCCTTGAACCCGGAGCACTTCGTTCGGTCTCTGCTCGGAGACGGCGCGAGATGAGGCGCCCGGAATATGGCCTCACCGACCGCCGACCACCGGCACCACGACGCCCTCGAAGGATCCGTCGCGGGCACTCCGGGCTCCGACGCGCAGGATGCATCTGCCCTTGAAGGGCGGCAGGTCGAGGGTCGTCTCGAAGTAGCCCCAGGTGGCGGCCCAGTCGTTGCTCCGGACGGCGCGCCGTCCGATTACGCCCTCGCCCGGACAGGAGAGGAGGATGCTGTTGATCGCCTCGGGGTTGCGCGAGTAGCCCCGGACGGTGAGCGGGTCCGCCACCCCGCTGCCCGCACGCGGCTCGAGCAGCACGGTGTTCCCCCCCTCAACCGGCATCGGCATCTCGGGAGACGTGTCGGCAGGCTCAAAGTCCACGACCAGACGTGCCGGATCCTTTAGCTCGGTTACCTGGTAGGAGAACTCCCGCCGGGAGAAGATTTCTACAAAGAGACCCCCTTCCGGGGCGCGCACCACGTAGAAGCGCTCCAGAGTACCACCCAGCTCCCCGTCGGAGACCGTCGTCGCGCTGACAGAAGGGAGCTCTACCCGCAACAGCCCATCCCCCCCGGGGTTTACGAGCGTCCACCTGGGCATGGTCCGCGCGGGCCTCTGGCCGCTGCCCAGGTCGAGCACAACCCTCTCGTAGCCCTCGTGCCGCCCGTAGCGAACCGCGAGCAGAGAGTCGGCGCCGTAGCCGGAGCCGCCGGCCGCCCGCGAAGTGGTTACGAATCCGGAAGCCGGGCCGGACGGTGCGGCAGAGATCTCCGCCTGCGCACCGACCGTCGTCTCCAGCACCGCAGCCCCCTCTGCGGGAGCCGCAGTCTCCATCCCGGCCTTAACCGTCTTTCCGGCGGGAGATGGACCTCCGGAGACGCTGGAGCATCCCGCCGCGAATGCAACGAGCATGACGAGCGCCGGCAAAAGGACGCCCGGACGCCTTCCCTCCCGCCCGAGAAGCATGGCCGGCATTATATGGTTCGGGTCTTAAGATGCCTTTAAGAGAATGTTTCGCCGATGTAACGATCCGTGTTCGCTTGCGCTCCGGACACCGGCCGGTAGACTCTCGCCCGATCCGTCTTGAACGAGAGAGCCCCCGACAAGAACCGTCCGCGCCGCGAGCACAGGGCCGCGGAGCATGCGCTGGCGCTTGTGCTGTATGCGCTGCTCTCCCTCATCTTCACATACCCGCTCGTCTTCAACATGGACCGGGTGAACGGGGCCGGGGATCCTGCCGTCATGGTGTGGAGCGTGGCCTGGATCCAGCACTCTCTCGTGAGCGATGCCTCTCTCTACGGCGCCAATATCTTCTACCCCACAGACAACGCACTCGCCTACACCGACTTGCTGCTCCCGAGCGCACTACTCACCGCTCCGCTCTATTACGCGACGAATAACCCCCTCCTCTCGTTCAATGTCCTTCTTCTGCTGAGCTATGCGCTCTCTGGATACCTCGTCTATCTGCTCGCCCGCAGGCTCCTGAGAGGGCGGTCTTATGCCCTCCCTGCCTCCCTCTTCGCCGGGTCGGTCTATGCGGTATGTCCGTACCGCTACGGTCACATCACTCAGCTCAACACCATGACTACCTACTGGTTGCCCCTGATCCTCTTGTTCATGCACCGCTACCTCGAGGACGGGCACCGCCCGCGCGACCTCATCTTCGTGGGGCTCTTCTTCACCCTGAACGCCCTCTCCGGCCTCTACTACGGCGTCTTCGCGGTTCTGATGATGGCCGCCTTCTACACCCTGTGGCACCTGCTCAGGCGCCAGAGGCCACGGGCCGGAGACCTCCTCTACGGCATCCCGGTCTTCATGATCTTCGGGGCGCTGCTCGCCTTGCTGCTCCTGCCGTACATCGAGCTGAGCGGCGCATCGGATCACACCAGGAGCGTCGAGACCGTGGCCGGGGGATCGTTCGTGCCCGCCGCGATTCTGACCTCCCCGCCGGAGAGCTGGCTGCTAGGATGGACCCCGGAGGCGTTCGGCATAACCCACGAGAACCGGAAGCCCGTCTACGAGCTGACCCTCTATCCCGGCCTCGCCGTCGTCGTCCTGGCTCTCTACGGACTCGGGAAAGGGCCTCGCATACCTTACACCTCCGCACTCTACGCCCTTCTGGCGTTCGTGATCTTCATCCTCTCCTGCGGACCGTACGTCCCGATTGGGGACGTACGAGTCCACCTCCCCTACCGCCTGCTCTACGAGTTCATCCCCGGATTCGGCAACCTCCGCGTCCCGGCCCGCATGTGGGCGATAGTCATGCTCTGCGTCGCGCTGCTGGCTGCCTTCGGCCTGCGGGCACTGATGCAGAGGCTCGGTGGGCGACGGGCGTCTCTGTTTTTCGCGGCCATCTCGCTGTTTACCGCATTGGAGTTCCTGCCCACCATGCCGGTGGACCGCTTTATAGACCGGGGACCACCCGAGCTCGAACCTGCCTACGAGCACCTGGCGGAGAACGCCGGTCCGGATACGGTCGTCGTCGAGGTGCCTTTCGCGAGCCCCGCAGACCCGTTCCGCGAAACACCCCGGATGTACCGCTCCACCTTCGGATGGTGGCGGCTCGTAAACGGCTACGCGAGCTACTTCCCCGAGGGCTACGAGGAACGGCGCGGCGCTCTGAACTCCATCCCGAGTGCGGAGTCCCTAGCCACACTGCGGCGCCTCGGGGCCGACTACGTGGTCGTCCACCCCGGACAGTACGAGGAGGACGGAAGAGACGGCGCTGCGGTGTTGCGCGCCGTCGAGAGCGAGCCGTCGCTGGAGCGTGTCGCGGGGGACGAAGAGGCTATCCTGTACCGCTTCACGGGACGGGCCGGAACGCAAAGCCCGCCGTCCGCGTCGTAGCAGTATCCGCGGAGGCTATGTCCGGCCTCGAGATCGCATACGGCTAGAACTGCCCAGAGCAGCGCCTGGCGTCACGTGGCGAGATACGGCGTGGTCCCGTAATGCTCAAGACCACTCACCGCACGACCTCCGCCCATCTCCATCCACAGCCGGTCCCTGCGTCCCTCAAACCCGAACAGCCCGAGTATCCGGTGCGCCGGATGTTCCTTGGGGCCTGGCACGGCGACCTCAAAGGCTCGGCCCCCCTCCGCGAGGGCGCGGGCGAGAAGGAGCCGGGCGACGCCAGGATCAGAGGCGACAAATGGACCGATGCGGGTTCCGCGGGCGCACTCGCTCCTCAAAAGGTAGCCGGCGATCCTGCCCGTCGCGTCCCGCGCTACAAGCCCCGCGCCGGGATGCAGCCTGAGCGTAGCGAAGATGATGTGAGATCGGTCGGCGCCGTAAGCCCAGTAATCCACGCCGTAGAGCTCCGGCAGATCCCCGTACAACAGCGGCTCTACGCGGTGCCCGCAAGCTCCCGCTTCCACGCCCTGGAGGGTCTCGCGCGGCGCGCACTCCAGACGATAGACGATCCGGCGCGCGACCGGCTTGAAGCCTAAAGAGCGGTAGATCCCCTCGGCCTCCCACGTCGAATAGAGCCGGATAGTCTGCGCTCCCCTGGAGCGTAAGTAGGCCACGGCCCACGCGGAGAGTCCGGTGCCGATCCCCCGCCTGCGGTAGCGGTCGCGGACGGCCAGATGGCACAGGATGCCCACCCTGCCCAACGGTACGGCACCGACCATGCCGGCAAGGGTCCCCCCGGTCCCCTCCGCAACCGCCCACCTCGCCTCGCGCATCCCTCGCAGCAGCTCGAAGGCCTCAGGCTCCGTCGCCCAGCGGACCACCGACCGCAGCTCCAGAACACCCTCCAGATCCGGCTCGCCCATGACCCTAATGCGCACCCCGGACCGCCGCCCCCATTTCTCATGTTCCGCCATCAATGCCAGCAAAGCTTCCCCTAATGAGAGTGAGTGATCCCCGCAGAAGACCCTGTGTCGCCCCGAAACCGGCCCTAGAGATCGGCCGACCGGGGCAGAAACGGTCGAGAGAGCCGCTCCCGAGAGTGGCAGGCAGAGAGACCTGTGCAGACCCCGCTCATTGCTCGCGATGATAACAGAGGCCGCAACCCGGCGCATCCGTGTCGCTGTAATTCGGCTTGCTTACTGCGTTGTGATCTGCTAAGAGCATCTTTATTGCAAGAGCGAGCCATTTTGTTACAATGCGCTCACCGTTGATCTAACCGGACCACAAGGAGCTGGAGTAAGGTGCGAGCCACTCTACAACCGGGCCTGACGAACAGGCTGACCAAGTACCTGAGGACCACGCAGCAGCTCATCGAGGAGGGCCGCGACGCGGTCTCCAGCAAGGAGCTCGGTGATTTCACGGGCATCAACCCGGTACAGGTGCGCCGGGATCTGAACGCGATAGGGTTCTCGGGGACCCGCGGAGTAGGCTACCAGGCCTACGACCTCGTGGAGGCCGTCAGGAACATTCTGGGGCTCAGGCAGACCTACAACATCGCGCTGGTGGGCGCGGGGAACCTGGGCAGCGCTGTCGCGGCGAGCACCATACTCCCGAAGCGAGGGTTCGTGATCCACGATGTCTTCGACAACGACCCGGAGAAGATCGGGCGCACGGTCGGCAACGTCGTCGTCAAGCACATAGACGAGCTGAAGAAGAGCGCCGAGGAGGCCGACGAGATCATCGGCATCATCGCTACCCCCTCCTCCTCCGCTCAGGAGGTCGCCGACCGGATGGTGGAAGCCGGCATCAAGGTTATCCTCAACTACACCGACGTCCTCCTGCACGTTCCTCCCGGCGTGGACGTCCACCGCATAGATCCCACGGCTCAGCTCATGCACACCCTCTACTATCTCACCCAGGTCGAGAACGAAGCCGCCTCGTAGGGAAGCACCGGGTATCAGGCTTTAGAGCCCGTGCGGCCCCCGCAGTAGCGGGGGCCGCACAGACTTTGGACGGTGCATCAGAGCACCCTCCCCATCCAGAGAAACCGAAGAAAGAGAGTGGTCCGGGGCGCCCTCTTAGGGGTGATAGGTGGGGAAAGGGAAAGGAGGAGTCGGCGCCTCCGGACCTGAGAGCCGGGGCGCTCTTTTAGGGGTGATAGGTGGGGAAAGGGAAAGGAGGAGTGAGCGCCCCCGACTCTTCAATTGTCGTCGGTTTAGTTTCGCACCAACCGACGCCAGAATAATACCTCGCTAGCTACACTTTGTAAAGGGCTTGGAACCCAGAATTTAGAAACTTTTTGCAGATATCTGCGCAAC
>JBFLXF010000032.1:0-10141 GCA_040757515.1 Actinomycetota bacterium | reverse complement strand
ATCTGGGCCGGGCGGTGCGCGTGGCCGATGCGGTGGAGGCCGGGACGGTCTGGGTCAACGACTTCTTCGTGCGCGACCTGCGGGCCCCGTTCGGCGGCATGAAGCAGAGCGGCATCGGGCGCGAGGGTGGGATCTACAGCCGCGAGTTCTTCACGGAGGCCAAGAACGTATGCCTGAGCAACCGGTAGGTCTGGACATAGAGGCTCTGGCCCGGCGGCTGGACGAGGCGTGGGAGAACCGCGAGCCGATCGCGCCGCTCACCGAGAGCGACGGGCTCGCGGTGGACCAATCGTACGCCGTACAGAGCCGGTGGACCGGGATGAGGCTGGAGCGCGGAGAGAGGCTCGTCGGGCGCAAGATCGGGCTGACCAGCCCCGCCATGCAGGAGCAGATGGGCGTGAACGAGCCGGACTACGGCAGCCTGTGGGCCTCGCGCTACTACCCGGCGCAGACGGGGCGGACCGAGATCCCCGCCGACGTCTTCCTCCAGCCGCGGGTGGAGGGGGAGATCGCCTTCCTCATCGGCAAACCGCTCGAAGGGACGAACGTGACCCCTCAAGAGGTGCTGGTGGCCACCGAAGCGCTGGCGGTCGCGGTCGAGGTGGTGGACAGCCGCATCGAAGATTGGCGCATAAAGCTTCCCGACACCATCGCCGATAACGCCTCCTACGGAGGCTTCACGCTCGGGCCGTGGAGCAGGAGCCTGCGGGAGGCCGACCTGCGAACTTTAGGCATGCTGATCCACCAGAACGGGCAGCCGGTGGTCCAGGGGATAGGAGCGGCGGCGCTGGGCGGTCCCGCCCGGGCGGTGGCCTGGCTGGCGAACAAGCTCACCTCGTTCGGGGTGAAGCTGGAGCCCGGGGACATCGTGCTCTCCGGCGCTTTAGGGAGGGCCACGCCCGCGGAGAAGGGCGACGTCTTCGTGCTGGAGGCTTACGGGCAGCCGCCTTTGACGGTAATCTTCTCGTAAAAGAGCTGTGGAATCGACTGGCTAGTGGTCGCGAGGTTACGATAAGCATCCCTAACGAAAGAACGTTGAGGGCAGATCCTCGCAGAGGGTCAGAAACCAGTTGCCTTTCTTTGACGCGCCGCCGGATCGAGGCAATCGTTCACGCCGAGATGGCAGTCATGTGCGGTGAGGACCAGGAAACCAGGACGACCCGGCGATGACCGCAGAGCTGGTCACGCCCACGGATGTCAACTTAATTCGTGATTACTGCCCCGACCTGATCTACCGGTGTAAAATATGTGACACGAATCGGCACAACGACGCCCGGATGAAGACCGGCTTCACAGTTTACGTTGACGCTAGACAAAGGGCGAAGACCGGCATATCCTGGCCACCGATAGAGCTAGGACTGTTCTGGTGGTCGTGAACCCGGTTAGCGAATCGGCTGACTTGAGATACTTGGCCACACCTTCCCCTAAGAGTGCAGTGTGGAGGAGTCTTGCAACGCGCTGGTATACCAACAGCAGTAGATTTGCTCCGTTTGCCAAGCTTAAAGTCTGTAGATTAACCTACGAGATCATGCGGATAGGGTGGCGATCACCTGGGTACTGGGTCTGGAGAAGCTCACGGCTGACTGGAACAGGCTCAGGGTGGCTACTGTCTCCCAAGTTATGGAGTGCTGGCACTATCGTGAGGGGACCGCAAGCCCCGAATAGGGGCGCCAGCTTGCCTCATGTTCCGATCATAAGGAGGATGCACATGACGCATTTCTACAGGATGCCAACGTTCGCTACGCTAGAGGTACACGATCTGCGTGCGGCCGCCCGCTGGTACCACGATACCCTCGGGTTCAGATTCGTATTCGAGATCCGCGAGACAGAAGAAAGGCCAGCGTTGATCCACCTACGGCGGGCGCACTACCAGGACCTGCTGCTAGTCTCTACCTCAACCGCGGCCCCGGCGGAGCTCAGGGACGCGCACGGGGGCATCAAACTCACTTTTAGGGTCGAAGAAGACGTCGATGCGCTGGCCGATCAAGCCACAGATGCCGGAGCTCATATCGTAGAAGGGCCCGTTGATACGCTGTGGAACGCCCGGGAGGTTACCTTTCAGGACCTGGATGGCTACCGTTTGACCTTCTCACGGTTCTCTTGGATCCCGGGCCTCGTATAAGGTGCTGTGTTAGAGTATTTGTTCCGTAATATAAGAAGAGGTAGTCTCCCTATCGAGTGTTGGTGGATGGAAGCGGCAACATGGTGAGTAACTCTTCGATCTCCCAAATGTGGTCCGTCGGTCCCGCCGCCATCGCTGGTGAACGCTTGACCCAGCGTCGATTACCGGCTTCTTCCGGGCTCTCGGTTCTCAAGGTCTTTAGCGGCCGCCCCAGGTTGTAGACGCATCCTCTCGGCTTGAGGCGCCCCGAGCATCCCTAGCTCTTTGGAGTAGCCCAACGTCTTCCTCACCAAACGACTGTTCATGTGCCGGAGGTGAGGTTGGTGCGTTCGACGTGGCTGGTGCTTCCTCCCAAGAGTTCGAGCACTTTGCGCTCATCTCCGTAAATGGTCTTGGCCTTCACTTCTGTTACCCGCCCATCTTCTCGCCGTTTGACCCTCGCCGCTGCCGCCGGCGTCACCCCCGTTTTGCGTTCCTCCGGCAGCATGAGCCACAGGCGCAGGTCTCGCCGGGGCAACAGGGTGCTCAAGTTCGTCTTCTACCAGTCCGCGTTCCTCGCCCTCGCCGACGACGAGCCGAGCAAGACCTTCTACCGCCGAAAGCGGGCGGAGGGAAAGAACCACCGCCAAGCGGTGATAGCCCTCGCCAGGCGGCGGGTCAACGTGCTTTGGGCGATGTTGCGCAACGGGTCCGCCTACGAGCAGCGAGCACCCAGGGCGGCTTGACAACGAGATCAGGTTGCGAATTCCGGCACGGGTCCGATCAGCAGTCGGCCGGGGCCAGCCTAGCGAAAGCGGAAAGACGGGTTCGGGTTTTTGGGACGCCGGCGAACTACGCCAGCAGCCCGACCACGTTCATGACCACCGCCGTTATGACGTGCTGCAAGTGCATCTTGCCATCCCGACGTAGCGCGAGCGCCTCAGACCAAAACTCCACACACCCTGCGAGACCGTCCCTCCCGGGAGTTGTGACGGGAACCGGCGAAGGCCACGACGCCGGAGAGCGGGACGGGGGTCGTCCTCGGGCGGCTCTCCGCTCTTGCGACGCTTGAGCCTGAACGCTTGCCGGCAAAGGGACGGTGGCGCCGGAGGTAAAGCGGAGGCGCCTGCGGCCCGTCGCGGAGAGGTTCGCACAGGAGGCGGCGAGCGCAAGCTGGCCGCACTACCGGGCATCGCCGACCACGAACGAGAGGCAAAGGGCCGGGGGCCGACCATCGGGGGGGAGGCGGCCTGCGGCCCGTACCGCCGAGTCTCACCTTGCACCGTTCCCCTTCAGGGCGGCTTGAGGCCGCCGCCGGGGTGGGTGCGCGGGCCTGCCACGTAGTCTGGTGGCTCCCAACGGCTTCCGCCCGCGAAGTCTCCTCGCAGCGACGTTGGTCCGTTAAGACGTCTCCACCTCGGGACAGGCGCTCCACAATCCCGCGCCCCTCTCCTCTGCCTCTTCTCTGGCTCGCTCGAACTCGCGGCGGTAGGTGTGGGAGAAGTCGGTGGTGCGGGCGAGTCCCTGCTTTATGAGGTCCTCGTTGAAGAGGCGCTCGTAGGAGCCGTCGCCGTCGGCATCCAGGTAGACGTAGGCCAGCGTCCTGCCGTAGGCGTCCTCGGAGTCCCCGATGCGCGGGATCTCCAACTTCACGAGCCGGCCTTCGCGCACTACTCTGCCTTCTTCGTCGGTCTCACGTTCGTAGAGTATCCGCTTCGTGTAGTCGCTAGCCTGGGGTCCGTAGCATCCTATGGGCTGGTCAGGCGCTACCGTTTCAGGTGCATCCACGCCTATGAGCCTGACCGGGGTGCTCCTGCCCTGCGTCTCGACCTCGATGGTGTCGCCGTCGGTCACCTTCGTCACTCTGCCGTAGAGGGTGTCTGCTCCGCCCATGCGGTAGATCAGGCCGTCGAAGCCGACCCTGCTGACCGGGTAGAAAAGCAACGCGAAGATAAGAGCTACGGCCACGAACACCCTCTCGGAGTTGCCGCCGGAGACGACGCGGTACTCGTCGCGGCCGGGGAAGACTGCGATGAGGCGAGAAGGCCAGAAGAGCTGCACGCCCCCGAGGGTCATCATGTCGGCGAAGAGGTGAGAACCGTAGCCTACCCCGACGGCGATCATCGTGGCAGGCTGGCCGGTGATCCACCACAGCAGAAACCCCAGGGTGGTGGTGAGGAGCACCAGAGCCAGCAAGCTGTGCAGGAAGGAGCGATGGCCGAAGGCGCGATACAGGTCCTCCGAGATGGAGCCGAGCTGGTGGCCGAGCCAGCTTTTCGGGTAGTCGGCGTCGGGAAGGACAGAACAAACCGCTGCAGCAAGAACAGACAGCGTCTCGTAGTGGAAGTCGGAGACGGCACTGGCAGCGAACAGGCAGCACTCGCCGAAGATGATGTGCGTGGCTACCTTCACTCGTCCCTCGGGCGCTGCATCTTGAAGAAGAAGGGCCTGAGGCCGTACATCAGGGCGAAGGCAATGCCGGCGAGGATGTAGAGGCTCTGGTCGTCGAGACCCAAAGAGACGTAGCGGACGGCCATCGCCACCGCAGCGACCACGAAGATCATGGGCGTCATGTCTATATAGCGCTTCTCATCTTCTAGGCGGAGCTCCTCGACCTCGGCGCCGAGCCTCTCTATCGCAGTCCGTCCCGTACCCGCGAGGTGGCCTTCGACAACGACCTTCCGGCCCTTCACTATGGGACCGAGGACGTGCTCTATCTCTCCCATGGAGGAGCGGTAGAGGGCGCGCTGCAAGCCCGCCTCGTCTACGTCCCGGCCCCTCACCTCGCCGAGCTCCTTCGGATCGAGCAGCCCCTCGCGCCAGGCGGCGAGCGCCAGGTGGACCAGCGCCGCCTTCCTCGCGCCCGCCGGGATACGGAAATCCCCGGTCCTCTCTCCTCCGTTCCGGGGCTGTCTGTGACGGCGGGGGGTGTCGAAACCCCGACCCGGACGACTGACGCTGCCCGTCGAGAAGTCGGGGAACCCGGCACCTCTACCGGACGGTCGCCGATCTCTGCCGTTGCTCTTTGAGGTGTCGAAGTCCAAACGCCTCGCCTTCTCCCTCGCATGCGTGTGATCTTCTCTCTTATATAGGGTTTCTCACACACTAAAACACCCTTCCCGCACCGGCGATCATGCCTCCATCTTGTCGGTGCGGACGCGCCTTACGGCGTCTTCGCTGAAGCCCGCATATGCGGGTTTACCTTCCTCCAGCCGGTCGAGGGCCTCGCGCAGCATCTCCTTCGCCATCACCGTCCGACGCTTGGGGGTGGCGGGCTTGCCTTCATAGGAGTAGCGGACGGCGATCAGCAGCCCGCCCCCGCAAGTACGCGACACGGAGACGAAGATGGGGGTGACCTCCGCCTCCCGGCTTACGCGAACGCCCGCGCGAGCGCCAGCAGGAGGCCGACGAACGCGAACAGGCTCCCCACCAGGAGGCCCGCGAGTTGCAGCGAAGCGCTGCGCCGGACGGCGGCCGAGCACAGCAGGGTCGCCACCAACGCCGCCGGCGCCACCGCCGCCGCGGACGCCGGCGAGGTCGTGACGGGAGGAGTCGAACGACACCAGGGGGGCAGTTCCTCCTGGAGGGCAACGAGCGTCGCGGCGGACCGGGCGGACGGTCCCTCTTCCGCCGGAAGGACGCATAGGACATCGGAAGGCGGGGCGAGCAGGTAGAGGGAGCAGAGAACGTCGAGGGCCGCAAAGGAGGCGGCGAAGAGGAGGCCGAGCGCCGCGGCGCGTCCTCGCCCGTCCGCCTTGCGGACGAGGGCGACCAAGACGGCCAGCACGGATGCGGCGACGAGCGCGGCGGCGAGGTCCTCACCGGGGAAGCGCGGGGGATCGGAGGGCGCCACGCCCGAGACGAACGCAGCCACGAGCCCCAGCCAGGCACCGGCGAGCGCGCCTCCCAAATACCCGCCGCAGAGGACGAAAGTGCGGCCCTCGGGGTCCGGAGCCTGTCGGTGTTGCGCGTCGTCCGTCACGAGCACCCTCCTTCCTGACGGATCGCCGCGAGATCAGGATTCCAGGGACCGCCGAGGAGTATTCTGGCGAGCCCCGCCTCGTTGCCCCGTACGCGCCGGACGACGCGGTCGGCGTGGGCCGGGGAGAGCGAGCGCAAGCCACCCACGACCACCCGGAAGCTCAGGGGCTCGCCGGGGTCCTCCTCGACCCGGACGTCGAGACCTAGGGCGCGAAGCTCCAGGTAGAGGGCGCGCGCCCGCTTGCGGCGACGGGCAATCTCCGCGTACGAGCTCATCCGGAAGCTCCCTTCTCCTTGCGGCGCCTGTGGCGCGCCCTGGCGTCGTCGAGCACCCACGGCGGGCAACCGGAGGCCGGAACCTCGTGCCACTCACCGGTGGTGGGATCGTGGATGGCGACGTAGCCGGTCTCTTTAGCCCACTTTATGACCAGCCCCCGGCGGTCGGCCTCTTCGAGCCTACGGCGCTCCCTCTCGAGGTGCCGGATCAGCGCGCGCTTGTGCTCGCGCAGGGCGGCCCTGAGCTCGTCGGTGTCGGCCTCCGCCAGGGCGTCCACGCACAGCATAAGCCCGTCGGCCTCCAGGCGCACGTCGCGCTCGCGCAACTCCTCCAGCAAGGCGCGGGCGCCGGTCATAGCTTGAACCTCGAACGCTCGTCCGGCTGCCGCCCGGGGGTCTCCTCTCCCCCGCCATCGCCGGCGGGCCGGGGCGGGTCGGCGGCATTCCGGCGCCGCCCTTTCCCGGGGCGAGCGTCGGCGAACGCTTCTTCGGATCTTGCGCCGGTTGCGTCGGTAGGGGCCGCGTCCGGCCCGTCTTTCTCCGCGAAACTTGCGTTGGTTGCGTTGGCAGCGTTGGTGGAGCCCGCATCCTTACCAACGCTACCTACTCTACCAACGCTGTTTTGTACGAGTTCGAGCCTCGCCACCTTCTCCTTGCCGCGCCAGCCGAAGGAGGCCCGCAGCGCCGAGGAACGCGCGGCGAGCGCCCTAATCGCCACTCCGAGCTCCTTGGGCCTGGCAGGCAGCGCCTCGCAGCCCGCCTCCTCAAGGGCACGGTAGAGCTCCGTGGCCGTCGCCTCTAGCCGCCCGCCGTTGCCTTCAAGCAGCCGCCTCAAGTCGGCGCCGAGTACCTCCAGGGGATCGGGGCTGCCCATCTCGGCGTAGACGCGCCTCGCGTGGACCTTGAAGTAACCGAGGAGCTTGCCGGCGGCTTCCACGTCCTCCGCCTCGACGCGCTCTTCTCGGGTACCGTCCTCCGCGCAACGGCAGACGGCGAGCACCAGCGAAAGCCTCGCCAGATAGCCGCGCAGCTTGCTCCACACCCCTTCGAGGCGGGCCGGGAAGCCGGGTTGGAGCATCTCCGCGCCCAAAGAGTCCACGACCTCGGCGAAGAGCCGTCTGGCCTCGGGCGAGAGCTTGAGGGGTTTAGGGTTGGGATCTCCGTGCTCGTCGGTGGCGAGGGTCAACCCAGAGAGCTTGCGGTAGAGGTCCGCGTAGCGTTCCTCCGCCTCTTCGCTGACCTCGTCCTCGGTGAAGCGGACGTGGCGGGGCTTCGGGTAAGCGAAGAGGAAGCGGTCCATCAGGCCATCCTCCGCCCCGCCGCCGAGCTCGCCGAGCATGGCGGGCTGGATGCCGCCGAACAGAGAGACGAAGGGTTTTGCCAGGATGATCGGCTCCCCGAGGCGCGACTTGCGGTCCACGACGACCTCGTCGGTGTTCCACAGGTTGAGCCAGTTCTGCCGGTCGGAGCCCTTGCCCCCCTTGTACTGGTCCATCGAGCGCACCCAGCCGGCGAGTTCGTCGCGGTGGACCAGCAGGCCGCGGGGGTTGTCTTCGAGGATCGAGACGAGGGCCTCGACGGTGGTGTCGCCGGCGACGCAGCGAGACATCGTTGGGGCCTCCGGCTCTTCGGGGGCGGGCTCCCCGGCCTTCTGGGCGTCGCGCTTTTGGACCTCCCACTCTCGGACCTCCCGACGCCACTCTTCCTTCTCCTCCGCATAGGCTTTACCGAGCTTGCGCTGGCGCTCGAAGGCGGGCTTCTTGGCGATCTTCGCCGCCGGCGTCTTCATCGCGCCGGGAGAGGCGACGACGGCCAGGAAGAGCGCCGCCCACTCGCGCCAGCCGCCCTTGACTTCGACGACCCGAGCGGTGCCGATGGCCGAGGAGAGCGTGGCGAGCATGGGAAGGGCGACGAGCTCGGGGGCGCACCCCAAGGCCGCCTCGGCCTCGCCGATCAGGGGCCGGCACGCGGCCGGCATCGCGTCCACGGGAAACGGAGGCGCTTCGGGTGCCGCCGGCGACGCGAGCCCGTTCGGGATGGCAACCTCGGCCCCGAAGACACGCCCGGCGCGGGACGGTCCCGCGCCGTTCTCGCCCGGCGAGTAGAACTCGGTCGCGCCGGCGAGGGCGCGGGCGACGGTGCGCCGGCGGTAGTCCTCGCGGCTCCACTTCTCGCGCACGAGCCCGGAGCGGGAGAAGAGGGAGGCTATGCGCTCCTCGTCTGGGCCGGTCCAGAAGGCGAGCATGGAGCATAGCGCGAGGTCGGCCTCGGAGTCGGAGGCGTAGCCGGAGCGGTCGCCGGCCCAGAGCCGAGCGAAATGCTCCCCGTTGGCGGCGGACATGGCCCGCCGCAGGACCTCGGCGTCTTCGAGGCCGTTCGCCGCCGCGACGCCGTCCGGCGGGGCCTGCTCGGACGGTGGGAAGAGGCGGGCGTGGAGCGCTTCTATCTCGGCCTGCCGGTCCTCGATGCTGCGAGGCGTGCCGGGGAGGTGACGTCCCGTGACGGTGAAGAAGCGGCCCCGGTCGTACATCTCGACGCGGCCCTTGCGCCTGCCGCCCGGCGGCAGCTCCGCGCGGACGATGACGTGCAGGCCCTTGCCCGAAGGGGAGAACTCCGCGTAGGAGTCGAGCCCGTCGAGGATCTCCGCCGCCCACGGTTCGATCTCGCCGGTCTCGGGGTCCACGCAGCCATCAAGGTCGACGCCGCAGAAGGGGTCGGAGGCCGTGAAGACGAAGCCCACGCCGTCGTACCCGCCCTTGCGCTCGGCTTCTCGCCCCTCAGCGAAGGTGCCCCACGTCGTCGGGTCGTCGCAGCGAGCGCGGGTCCCCGGGGTTCCGCCGGGCGAGTAGGGGACCTTGGTGGGCTTGCCGTCGCTCTCCTCACTACGCCAGCACACCCACTGCTTGAGGTCCTTCATGCTCGTCGGCTTCGCCTCGCCCGCCGCCCGCGCCCCCTTCACGCGAGCCTCCTCGCGAACCCGAAGCGTTGGCGCGCCGCCTGGAGGACCGCCCTCTCCTCGGCCGCGCTCTTCGCTGCGGACCAGTCGCGCCGGCGCACGGCGTCGCGCTCCTCCAGGAGGAGCTTCTCTATCCTGGAGGTCAGAGAGACGGCAAGGTTTCGCGCCGCCTCCCCACTCACGGCAGGCTCCCCGGAGACGTGCGACACGCGGCGAGTCGCGGGTGGGGACGGCAGCGGGTCAGGGTACACTTGCGTCGGGGCGATCATCTCCGCCTCCTTTCGCCTCCCCGCCGGTACGGGCCTCGTCCCCCGAGCCGGCCTTTCTCTTCTCGTGGCACTCGAAGACGTATCGCCAGACCCGGGCGCGCGCTTCGCGTCCCGGCTCTCGCCCGGGCGCCGGACGCGGCTCGCGGACGGCGGTTCGTCTACCCAACGTCGCCGGCCTTCGAGGTGCGCTTGTTGCGGCGCCGCAGGCGCTCGACGTCCTCTTGCGTGTAGTAGCGGTGGCCGTTGGTGGGGTCGCGGCGGGCCGGCGGGAAGAAGCCCCGTCTCTCGCCTGCCCTGAGCCACTCGGCGGAGATGCCGAGCTCGCGCGCGACCTCCGAGATCCTGTAGGTGCGCTCTTTTTCGTCCATGCCCCTCAAGGTAGGGGGCGTAAGGTATCTCCGTTACCGGAAATGGAAAGTCTTAATAATTCCGGTACAGGACCCGTGCGGGCTCAGGCTATGCCGGGCTCGCCTCCTGGCCGTCTGTCGCGCCTCGATCGCGCTCTTCCTGTAGGCGCTCGTAGACCTCCTCGACCGGGATACCCAGGGCTTCGGCCTC
>JBFLXF010000031.1:0-10196 GCA_040757515.1 Actinomycetota bacterium | reverse complement strand
TTCGAGTATCGCGTCGTAGCGCTCGCCCATGCCGATCCTCAGCGCCTCCACCGTCACGGGCTCGACGGGCTGTCCGTCGGCGTGGGTGACGGTGAGGCGGTGTCCGGCGGCCGCGAAGCGGAAGACGGTCTCCGCCGAGGGGTTCACTAGGCGCAGCCGCACCCGCTCGCCCCTGCGGACCTTGAGCGTTGCGGGATCTTCGGGCGCGCGGCCGTTGACGAGGTAGAGCGGGTATCCGAGGGTGCCGGCCATGCCTCTACCGCCCTGCATCATGCCGCCGGAGTTGCGGAGTTGCTCGAGGGCCTCCTCCGGGGTTGCTCCGGCGCCGTCGAGCCAGTCGTCGAGTGCCAGGACGTGCTCGCGATCGTAGTCGAGCTCCTCTTTTGCTGGCTCAACGATCAGGGGCCCGTAGAGGCCGCGGTCGAGCTGAAGCCCGACGTGGGAATGATAGATATAGGTGCCGGCGACGGGCACGACGAACTCGTAGACGAACTCCTCACCGGGCATCACGGGCTCCTGGGTTACGTCCGGCACGCCGTCCATGGCGTTCGGTACCGGCAGGCCGTGCCAGTGGATGGTGGTGTTCTCGGGCAGCGCGTTGCGCAGCCTGACGCGCAGGGTGTCGCCTTCTTTGAGCCTTATCTCGGGTCCCGGCACACCTCCCTCGTAGCCCCAGGTAGAGAGTCGCCGGTCGCCGGCCTCGAACTCCAGCGGCGCGGCCCGCAGAATGTACTCCCGCGTCTTGCCCGTCTTCCTGATCCTGGGAGAGCCGGGGAGACCCCGCCTGTCGCCGGAGAGCAGCCCGCAGCCGCCGAGAGCGAGGGCACCGGCGGTCATGCTCGCGACCCCGAGAAACCTGCGGCGGCTCAGGCCAGGACTTCTCACACTACCTCTCTCCATGATCTAGCGCCGCTCGGATGCCGCATGATCCGTGGGCGTCTCTCCCCGCAAGACCCGGAGTCGCTCCTCGTATTCCCGGGCGTCTATCTCGCCGCGGGCGAAGCGCTCCCTCAAGATCTCCTCGGCCGGGCGCGGCCCACCCCGCGGAGATCCGCCGTCGCCGGCGTGCTGGCCCGGGAAGATCCTGACGATCGCCCAGGCGATGAGGGCCAGAAGCCCGCCCCAGAAAAGCAGGGGGATCAGCATCCACAGCCACCCGAAGATTCCCCAGCCGCCCATCATTCCGCCGTCGAATCCGCCCATCATCTCCGCCATCTCCTTTCTGCGCTTGCCTTACCTCCGCAGTGTAGAAGGCCGCCATCAAGCTCCCGTCGGGTTCGGGTCAAGCTTTGGTCAAGCTCCGTAGAAGACGGCGCGTTGCGCCGGGACCGGACCTGAAGCCACTCTCAGAGCTCCTCGGCCCTCTCCTCCCGGATCGTTGAGTAGGACAGAGACCCCACATAGGCCTAACCACGAGCGGGACGATGGCCATGAAGGCGAACACGGACTTCCATGATCTCGCCTCCTTACACCTTCGGATACAGGGTACCCTCGGAGGGGGATCGCGGCCTGATCATATTCGCTCATTCTCTTAGCCAAATCTGCCTGTTGGATACCGCCGGAAGAGGCGGGTTCCGCTATCTTCCGGCTGCCGGAAGGGTGAAGCTGAACGTCGATCCCTTGCCCGGTCCGGGGCTCTCGGCCCGGATGCGCCCGCCCATCGCTTCTACGAGCGCTCGGGAGATAGCCAGCCCCACTCCCGAGCCGCCGCCCTCGCGCGAGCGGGACTTCTCCACCCGGTAGAACCGCTCGAAGACGTGCGGGAGGTGCTCGGCGGGGATGCCGGCTCCCGTGTCGCTCACCCTGAAGAGGACCTCGCTGCCGGCCGCTTCGGCTTCCACCGCGACCCGGCCTCCCGGCGGGGTGTAGCGCAGGGAGTTCCTGAGGAGGTTGGTCAGGACCTGTACGAGCCGGTCGCCGTCGGCCAGGACCGGGGGCAGGTCTTCGGGGAGGCCGGTGCAAAGATCCACCCCTTTCTCCGTGAAGAGCGGCGCCATGCTCTCGGTGGAGAGCCTTACGGGTTCCTGGGGTAGGATGGGCGAGATCTCCAGCGCGAGCTGACCGGCTTCGGCGCTGCTGAGCTGCTGCAGGTCCTCCACGAGTCGCCGCATCCGCTCTGTCTCGGCGTACAAGAGCGCCCAGGTCTCCCCGGAGGGCTCGACCACGCCGTCGAGGATCCCCTCCATGTAGCCCCGGAGGGTCGAGAGGGGCGTCCTGAGCTCGTGGGAGACGTCGGCGATGAACTCCCTCCTGCGCCGCTCGTTGGCCGCGAGATCCGCGGCCATGGCGTTGAAGCTCTCGGAGAGCGCTCCCAGCTCGTCGTTCTGCTGCGCGGGAAGCCGCTCGTCGTAGCGGCCCGCAGAGATGCGGCGGGTCGCCTCCAGCATGCGTCTGAGAGGGCTCGTGATCCTGCGGGCGACGAAGGCGCTCGCGAGGGCCGCGGCCACCATCGCCGCGAGGGCTGCCGCGGCCAGAGAGTAGAGGAGGGTTCGCCCGAAGGCCGCGTTGACGGAGCCCATCATCTCGCCCATGCCCATCATCCCTCCGGCTCCCATCATGTCGGCCATGAGGTTGCCGAAGATGAGCGGAGCCAGGACGGAGACGGCGACGAGGAAGGTGAGGGTTCCGACGAGGGCGACCAGCGCGTGGGAGGCGAAGAGCCTGGTACGTAGGCCGCCGGGCAGCCGCCTGCGGCTCATCGGCGGACGAACCTGTAGCCGACCCCGCGCACGGTCTCCAGGTAGCGGGGGTTCGCGGCGTCTTCGCCGAGCTTCTTCCTGAGGTTCGCCACGTGCACGTCAACCACGTGGTCGTCGCCGAAGTACGTCTCTCCCCACACCCGTTCCAGGAGTCGCGGGCGGGAGAAGACGAAGCCGGGCCGCGAGGCCAGCACGCTCAACAGGTCGAACTCCAGGGCGGTCAGAGGGATCTCACGCTCTCCGAGCCACACCCGGCGCTCGCCGGAATCTATGGTTAGCTCTCCGAACCGGAGCGGGGTCTCCGGCTTGCCTCCCGTGCCGGTCCGCGGCCTGCGAAGCATGGCCCGCACGCGGGCGACGAGCTCGCCGGGCGAGAAGGGCTTGGTGAGGTAGTCGTCGGCGCCGGCGGAGAGGCCCACGATCCGGTCCACCTCCTCGGTACGGGCGGTGAGCATGATGACGTAGGCCTCGGAGAAACGCCTGAGCTCGCGCAGGACCTCCATCCCGTCCAGGCCGGGGAGCATCCAGTCCAGGATCACGACGTCGGGCTCCAGGGAGCGGGCCTTCTCCAGCGCGGCGTTGCCGTCGAAGGCCTCGTGCACCTCGAAGCCCTCCCGCTCCAGGTAGCCCCGCAGCAGCTTCGACAGGTTCCTCTCGTCCTCCACGACCAGGACCCTGGCGCTCATGATCCTATTCTATAAGCCCCGGGTCGTACGGAACCCCGGCGGCAGCTCACGGGAGCCGCCCCAGAAGAACCTGCGCCGCGAGGCCCACGCCCACGGTGGCGACGAGCGCCATCGTCCAGACCGCCCCGATCAGTGTCGCCGGGGCCGCCGCTCCCTTGGGCCGACGGTACATGGGGACGATGATGCGCAGGTAGACCCCCAAAGAGAGGACGCTGTTGAGGATGGCTACCACGGCGAGCCAGATCAGGCCGGCGTCCATCGCCGCGCCGAAGAGGAGAAACTTGCCGACGAACCCGCCCAGAGGCGGGATGCCGACGAGCGAGATCAGGAACACCACCATCGCCGCGCCCGCGGCCGGGTTGCCGCGCCCGAGCCCCGTGAACTCCCCGAGCGTCCTGCCGGCTAGCGCGACGATCGCGAACGCCCCCAGGTTCATCGCGGCGTAGGCTGCGGCGAAGACGACGAGCGCCGGAAGGGCGAGGTCGCTCTTGCCCACGGCCACCACCCCGAGCAGGAAGTACCCGGACTGCGCGATGGAGGAGTAGGCCAGGAGCCGCACCACGTTCTCCTGCACCAGAGCCGCCAGGTTGCCGTAGGTCATCGAGAGGGCGGCTAGAGCGGCGACGACCGGGGGCCAGCCGGTATCGGCGGGAAGGTCGCGCACCACCTGGGCGATGGCGAAGATCGCGCCGACCTTCGGGACGACCGAGAGGAAGGCCGCCACGGAGACGGGCGCGCCGTCGTAGGCGTCGGGCGCCCAGAAGTGGAACGGGACGAGCGACGCCTTGTAGCCCAAACCCACGACCACCGCCACGAGCCCGAAGGCCGCCGCGAGCGGCGCGCCCTCCAGGCGTTCCATCTCTCCGAGCAGGGTCGAGCCCGTCGCGCCGAACCAGTAGGTGAGCCCGAAGGTCATCACCGCCCCGGTAACCGAGCCGAAGACGAAGAACTTCATCGCCGCCTCGGTTGCCCGGTCGTCGCGGGGGTAGGCGACCAGGGCGAAGGAGCCCAGGGAGGAGAGCAGGACGCCGAGCATCAGGAACATCACGTCGCCCGCCCCGGCGAGTGCGAGCGCCCCTAAGGCCGTGAAGGAGAGCAGGCTGTAGACCGTTCCCTCCCGGTCGGTGTCTCGCACCTCCGTCCTGGCGAGGACCGTGACGAGCGCCGTCGTCGGCAGGAGCGCGAGCTTCGCCCACTGGCTCAGAGGGTCGACACGGAAGGTGCCCCCGAAGACGGCCGTCTCGGTGCCGAGCAGCGGGACGGTGAGGGCGGCGGCGACCAGCAGCCCGATCACGGTGAACGGCAGAGAGACTTTGGGCAAGCGCAGCATCTCGAAGACCAGGGCGCCCACGGCGGTCAGCAGGACCGCTATCTCCGGCGCGAGCAGCGCCAGTTCGGCCGCCATGCCGCCCCCGCCCATGCTCACGGCAGCAGCGCCTGCGTCGTGCGGTGGATCACGTCGAGAGCCAGGAAGGGCGCGACCCCGATCAGGACCGTCAGCGCGAGAAGCGGCGCCGCCGAGAGGAGCTCGCGGGCGTTCAGGTCCTTCATCTCGCGCCACCTCTCCGGGACTTCGCCGAGGAAGGCGCTCTGTATCGCCTTCAGGTACAGGCCGGCGGTCACCGCGATGCCGAGCACCACGACCACGGCTACGGGGTAGACCCGCAAGGTTCCGAGGAAGATTTGGAACTCGGCCGGGAAGTGCGCCAGGCCCGGCAACCCCAGGGAGGCGAACGCCGCCAGCACGAAGGACCAGCCCAGAGCCGGCGCGACCTTGAGCAGCCCGCCGAACTCATCCATCTCGCGGGTGTGGGCGCGATCCTGGATCATGCCGACCAGCAGGAAGAGAGCGCCGGTGACGACGCCGTGGCTCACCATCTGGAGCACCGCGCCGTCGAGGGCCAGCGCCCGAACCTCCGCGCCGGTCGCCGCCGCGGCCACCGCCACCCCGACGACGACGTAGCCCATGTGGTTGACGCTCGTGTAGGCGACCAGGCGCTTCAGGTCCGTCTGTGCCAGCGCCGCGAACGCCCCGTAGAGCGCGCTGAAGACGCCGAAGGCGAGGACGGCGACCGCCAGCTGTTCGAAAGCGTCCGGGGTCATCTGGAGGGCGAAGCGGATGAGGCCGTAGGTGCCGAACTTCAGCATCACGCCCGCGAGGATGACGCTCCCGGCGGTCGGCGCCTCGACGTGGGCGGCCGGGAGCCAGGTGTGCAGGGGGAAGACCGGGATCTTGACGAAGAACGTCACCAGCATCGCGATCAGGGCGAGCGTCGCCGCGAGGCCGCTCAGGGGCGGGTCGGCGACGAGCTCGCGCATGTCGAAGGTGTTCGGGTCGCTTCCCAGGTACAGTCCCAGGATGGCGAGCAGGAGCGGCAGGCTCCCCAAGAGGGTGTAGAGGAAGAACATCAGCGCGGCCCGCTGGCGTCCCTCGTAGCCCCAGCCGGCGATCATGAAGTACATCGAGACCAGCGAGACCTCGAAGAAGACGTAGAAGAGAATCGCGTCGAGTGCGACGAACGTCCCGATGGAGGCGGTCTCCAGCAGCAGGGCGAGGGCGACGTAGGAGCGGGCCCGCTCCCCGATCCGCGCCGAGAAGACGAATGCGACGAAGAACAGTATCGCCGTCATCAGGACGAGCGGCAGGCTTATGCCGTCCACGCCCACCCGGTAGGCGACCCCGATGGACGGGATCCAGGCGAACTCCTCCACCTGCGAGAAGCCTGCGTCCGCCACACCGCGCGCCCACATCCAGACCGCACCGGTGAGCGTCAGTCCGGAGGTGATGATCCCTGCGGCGTGCGCCGTCCGCGGCGAGGCGTCCTTCGGTGCCATAAGCAGCGCGGCCCCGAGGAGCGGCAAGAACAGCGTTATGGAGACGATCGGCAACAAGCGCAAGCCCTCTCTATGGTTTCAGGACGCCTACTACGACAAACGCGAGGATAAGGCCACCGCCGGCCACGGCGATCAGCAACTCCCGGTGGACGAGGCCGGTCTGGAGCTCGCGGGCGCGTCTTCCCAGGTTGCGCGTGCTGCGTACCAGGGCGAAGATGAGCCCGTCAATGCCTCGTTCATCGCTGAGGCGGGCGGCGCTCGCCACGGCGAGCCCCAGCTTGCCGACGGAGATGACGACCGCGTAGAGGCCGCGCTCCAGGGCGTCGGAGGCGCGAGCTACGGCGAGCGCCGGACGGGCGACGAGACCGTCGAAGCCTCCGGCGACCCGGAAGCCCCTTGCGGCGGCCTCGCGCAGCGGTCCGAGCATCCTGTCCGCCGGGACGAGCCACCCAAGGGCCAGACCGCCGAGCGCCGCCGCGAGCCCCAGCGCCATGGTGAGCGTGTCCTTCGGGACCGCTCCGCCGACGAGCCCGCCGATGGGGGAGAAGGCGAGGCCCAGAGAGGCCGCGAGCAGAACGAGGGCAAAGAGGCCCGCGCCCATCCACCCGAGCCCTTCCACGGGCTTGCTTTCGCCTTCGCCGCGCCACAGGAGCCCGAGCGCCCGCGCGATGTAGGCGGCGGTCAGCACCGTGCCGGCGAGCGCGAGCGGGGCGAGCAGAGGGGCGTAGGATGACTCGAATGACGCGGCGAGGATGGCGTCCTTCGAGAAGAACCCGCTCAAGGGCGGCACTCCGGCGAGCGCGAGACCCGCGACGGCGAAGGAGAGGAAGGTCCAGCGGTGGGAGCGACCGACTCCCGCCAACTCGGCGAACCCCGTGGAGCCGCGCGCGTGCTGGAAGATGCCCGAGCCGAGAAAGAGGGAGCTCTTCATCGCGGCGTGGGCGACGAAGTGGACCAGGGCGGCCACCGGCGAGCCCGCGCCCACCGCGAGCAGCATCAGGCCGTACTGGCTGGAGGTCGAGGCCGCGAGCAGCCGCTTGAGGTCGCGCTCGGCGACGGCGATGAGGCCGGTGACGAGCGCGGTCGCGCCGCCGACGAGGCCCACAACGAGGAGCACGGCCGGTGGCAGCAGCGGAGCGGTCCGGATCATCAGGATCGCGCCGGCGGCGACCAGGGTCGCGGAGTGCAGCAGGGCCGAGACGGGGGTGGGGCCGACCATCGCGTCCTGCAACCATCCCTGAAGCGGCGTCTGGGCCGACTTGCCCGCCGCGGCCACGAGGAGCAGAAGCCCGGCGACGAGGGCGGCGGTCCCACCCGTCTGTAGCGTGCGGGAGATCTCGCTGGTCCCGGTGCTCGCGATGAGGACGAAGATCGCCGCGTACAGGCCGAGGTCGGCGGTGCGGGTGTAGAGGAAGGCGCGGGTGGCCGCCGCTCCGATGCCCGGAAGCCGGTACCGGAACCCGATCAGGAGGTAGCTGCTGAGGCCGATCAGCTCCCAGGCGGCGAGCAACAGCACCCAGTCGCCCGCGAGCACCAGGGCCTGCATCGCCGCTACGAACAGCGACATCTCGGCGAAGAAGCGCGCCCGGTCCTCCTCGCCCTCCATGTATCCCACCGCGTAGATGAGCACCGGCGCGCTCACGACCGCGACGACCGCCGAGAGCAGCGCGGTCAGGGGTTCGGCGACCAGCCGCAAGGGGAGATCCGGCAGCCCCGGGAGCGTCGCCTCGTAGCGCGCGCCGCCGGCCACGCGGAGGAGCGTGACGAGGGATTCCACCGTCCCGACGCCGGCCCCGAGCAGGGCGAGCGCCGCCGGGAGACGCCGCAGGAGCAGTATCGCCGCGGCCGCCGCGAGCGGTCCGAGTATGGCGAGCGAGGCCGCGTAGGTCATCCCCTGAGCTCCCTGGCTTCTTCCATCTCGACCGATCCCTTCGAGCGGAAGCGGGCGGTCCCGACGCCGAAGCCCACAGCCATCTCCAGGGCCATCACGGTCATCACGATGAGGACGAACATCTGACCCTGGTATCCTTCCGGGTGCAGGAAGCGCCAGAAGGCGACGAGGTTGACGAGCGCCCCGCCCAGCATCAGCTCGACGCCCATCATGATCATGACCAGGTTCGTCTGACTGAGCGCGCCGTAGAGCCCAACGCCGAAGAGCACGGCCCCCGTAAGCAGCGCGACCATGAGCGTCACCGTCACTCGCTCACCCCCGCGCCGCGTCCCTCTATCGCCACGGCCGTCGCCGCGACCATGGCGGTGAGGATCGTCACGCCTGCGGTCTCAAACACGAGCATCGAGCGTCCGAGCATCTCGGTGCCCAGGCGCTCCGTCTGCTCCGCCGCCGGAGGCGCGGCCGCCACGGTACCCCAATCGGCCAGGAGCGCGACCCCGACCGCGGCGAGGGTGCCGAGGACGCCCGCGGCTATCGAGATGCGCTTCTGGTGGGACATCTCCATCTCTCCAAGGCCCCCCGGGTCCATCATGTACATGACCATGAAGATCGCCATGATCGACATCTCCGTCGCCATCATCATGATCTGCAAGACGCCGAGGAACTCGGCCTGCATGGCGAGGAACATGGCCCCTATGGCCGCCTGCGAGAACAGGAGCGCCAGCGCCGAGCGCACCATCGAGGAGGTACGGAAGACCACCACCCCGAACCAGACCGCAGCCACGCCGAAGAAGCCGAGGAAGAGAGTCTGGAGGATCATCACCTCACCACCAAGAGCAGCACGCCCACATAGAAGATGTTGAACAGCGCCAGGGGGATGCCGAGCTTCCACCACCACGCCAGCAGGTGCGCCTCCCGCAGCCGCGGGACGTAGCGCCCCGCCGCCAGCATCGCCGCCGCCACGGCTAGCATCTTTGCGGCGCTCCACGCCCAGCCGGGGAGCACCGGCCCGTACCACCCGCCCAGGTAGAAGACCGTCACCGCCGCCGAGAGCGTGACCACCAGGACCATGCGTCCCAGGCGCATCACGGCCAGCCGCGCACCGGCGTACTCGGACTCGACCCCGCCCGCGAGTTCGCCGGGGGCGGTGGGCAGGTCGAAGGGTGGCAGGAAGGCCAGGCACATCGCCGCCAAAAAGAACACCACGAACCCCGCAGGCTGGTAGAGAGCGTTGGGGACGACCGCCTGCGACTCCACGATGGCGGTGTTCTGGAGCGACTCGGCGCGCATCGCCACGCCGACTATAGCCATGACTATGGGCATGGAGTAGCCGACGAGCTGGCCCAGAAAACGCCAGCCGGCGACCATCGCGTAGGCGCTGTCCGGCCCCCATCCGGCCATCACGAGGGCGACCATTACGTAGGCAAGGGCCGCGTTGAGGAAGAGCGCGCCCGTTGCCATGTCCGCGATAACGAGGGACGGGCCGAGGGGCAACACGGCTGCGGCGAGCATCGTGGAGACGAGCAGCAGCACCGGCGCGACCTCGAAGAAGATCCTGTCAGGCTTCCTCGGGACGATAGACTCCCGTCCGAGCAGCGCTATGGCGGAGAGCGCGGGACCGGCCGGCCGGAAGCGCCCGGTCGCCGACCACCCCTCCAGCACGGCGACGAGGTAGGCTCCGGCGAGCAGCATCAGCAGCACCGCGAGCGTCGTCACCGCACCGCCTCCCACGGCGAGAGGTCCAGCGAGGCGACCCCCACGAGCGCGTCGGCCAGCTCCTGTTGCTCCGCTACGTTTTCGATCAGGGCCAGGTGCCGCGCGGAGGGGCTCTCCAGCTCCACGGCCATCACCTCCCCGACCGACAACGTCACCCGGAGCGCCGCCGGTCCGCGCGGCGTCTCGATGGTCGCGGCACCCGTGCCCGAGACGCCGGAGACGGCGTCGGGATCGGGGGCGTCCAGAGAGCCCGCTGCCCCCGAGATCTCCAGGCTCTGCTCGATCTCTGCGAGGCGGACCCGGAGCCGGGCGAGGGCGTCGCCGCCCTCCCGGACCGTCGGATGGAAGCCCAGAGCGCGATACGCTTCC
>JBFLXF010000030.1:3302-10292 GCA_040757515.1 Actinomycetota bacterium | reverse complement strand
TCTTTAAGCCCTCGACGTCGAGCGGGTCCTCGTCCGTGAGCAGCGGCATGATGTCGTCCACCCAGCGCCGGACGTTGGCCTGGCCCATGCGCACCTGCACCTGCATGTCGAAGAGGTCGCCGAGCTGGAAGGCCTGTATCGGGCCCGCGTACACCCCGCTTATGGAGAGCGTCCCGCCGCGCCTCACCGACGACATCGCCTCGCGCAGCGCGGTCGCCCGGTCGAGCTGTATCTTGGTCGCCTGCAAAATCGAGCCGATGAGCGACCCGCTGGCCTCCATGCCTACCGCGTCTATCGCGGAGTCCACGCCGCGCCCGTCGGTGAGGTCCAGGATCACATCCCGTACGCTGCTGACCGCCGAGAAGTCTATGGTCTGTACGCCGTGCTTGGAGGCCATCGAGAGCCGCTCGGGAACGTTGTCCACCCCGAAGACCCGCCCTGCGCCCCTGTGCAGCGCGATCCTGGCGCACATCTGCCCGATAGGACCGAGACCCCACACCCCCAGGGTGCCGCCCTCGGGCACGTCGGCGTAGGCGACCGCCTGCCAGGCCGTCGGCAGCACGTCCGAGAGGTAGAGGAAGCGCTCGTCGGGCGGTCCCTCCGGCACCTTTATGGGTCCGAAATGCGCCTGCGGGACGCGCAGGTACTCCGCCTGCCCGCCGGGGACCGCCCCGTAGACGTGGGTGTAGCCGAAGAGGCTCGCGCCCTTGCCCCGCCCGAGCAGGCTCGTCGCCTGGGCGAGCTTGCCCCTGTCGCGCGTGTTCTCGCACTGCGAGTAGAGCTGCTGATCACAGAAGTAGCAGTGACCGCAGGAGATGTTAAACGGGACCACGACCCGGTCGCCGGGCTTTATGTGCTCGACGGCGCTCCCCACCTCCTCGACGATGCCCATCGGCTCATGACCGATGATGTCTCCCTCGCGCATCAGAGGCGAGAGCTTCGCGTAGAGGTGCAGGTCCGAGCCGCAGATCGCCGTCGAGGTAACGCGGACTATCGCGTCGGTGGGCTCCCGGATGGCGGGATCGGGGACGTTGTCCACCCGTACGTCTTCCTTGCCGTGCCAGACTACGGCCTTCAAGGCTCGCTCCTTCCTACTCCGGTCAGGAACTCGCGCACCCGCATCGGGCCGCTCGTCTTCGGAGATAGCGGCGGCGTGTCCAGCCCCGAGCCGGTGCGCAGGCCCTCCAGGAGGTCGAGTATCGCGTCGGCGGAGGTCCGCTGCGGGGTCCAGCCGAGAGAGTCGCGGGCGCGCGTGGTGTCCATCACCGGGATGTTCAGCGCCATGTCGAGCCAGCCCGCCGAGACGGGGTGCAGGCGCGCCCTCCAGGTGATGTCCGCCAGCGAGCGCACCACCGACGCTGGGGCAGGGAAGGTCCTGGCGCCGAGGATGCGCGCCAGCTCCCGCGCGTCCACCACGGGCTCCGCCGCCACATTGAACGCGCCGCGGGCGTCGTCGTTGATCAGCGCCAGCCGGAAGGCCTCGCCCACGTCGTAGGAGTGGACCACCTGCCCGCGCAGCCCCGGCATCTCGGGGATGGCGTTGATCAGGGCCGGACGGGCGAGCACGCTCGGGAAGAGCGGTCCGCCGAAGAGGCGCCTCACCCCCTCTGCGGCCTCCCTCTTGAAGACGAGTCCGGGCCTTATCCTCACCACCCGTACGTCCGGGGCCTCCATCTCGAACCGGTCCAGACGCCGTTCGACCTCGGCTTTGTGGCGGGCGTAGTAGGAGGTCTGCACGCCGTCGCGCGGCCAGCTCTCGTCCACCCGGCGATCCTTCGGCCCGGGCGAGTAGACGCCGACCGACGAAGAGTACAGGAGCGCCGGCACCCCGGCCTCCCTCACCGCCCGCATGATGCGCGAGTTGCCCTCGACGTTGACCATCCAGAGCTTCGTCAGGTCGCGGGAGGGCTGGATGAGCCAGGAGAGCGAGACCACCGCGTCCGCGCCCTCGAAGTGGGGCGTAAGGTCGTCCGTGGTCACGTTCACGGCCCGCCATTCGACCTTCGGCATCGAGAGATGCGGCAGCCGCCGCGCCAGGCCCAGGATGGAGTCCACCTTCTCTTCTGGGGCCAGCGAGCGCAGGACGCTCGTCCCGATGTTCCCGGTAGCCCCTACTACCACGACTCTCATGTCCGCGCCTTTACCCCGGAGCCACCGCAGCGAAACCGCGAGTGTCCCCGCCTTGCTGTAACATCGTCCACGTTCGACATGGAGAGGAGAGCATATGCGGGTACTCGTGACGGGCGCGAAGGGCAAAGTCGGGCGGGCGACGGTCGCGGCCCTGCAGGAAGCGGGCCACGAGGTGCGGGCGACGGACCTCGCCCCGCCGGTCTTCGAGCGCCCCGAGGAGGGTGAGCCGGAGTACGTGCAGGCAGATCTCACCGACGCCGGCGACGCCTTCGCCGTCGTGCGCGGGATGGAGGCGGTCGTGCACGCGGCGGCGATCCCCGAACCCACGCATAATCCGCCTCACGTCGTCTTCCAAAACAACCTGATGGCAACCTTCAACACGCTGGAGGCCGCCATAAGGTTCGGCGTTCGGCGCTTCGTGAACGTCTCCAGCGAGACGGTGCCGGGCTTCTTCTTCCCGGAGCGCCCCTTCCTGCCGGACTATGTCCCGGTGGACGAGGAGCACCCGATAAGGCCGCAGGACCCCTACGCGATAGCCAAGCACTTCGGGGAGCAGCTCATGGACGCCGCCGTCAGGCGCTCGGAGATACGCTGCATCTCCATCCGGCCTTCCTGGGTGCAGCACGAGGGCAACTACGAGCGCAACCTGGGGCCGCAGGTGCGCGACGCCTCAGTCCTCTCACCGAACTTCTGGAGCTACATCGACGTCTACGACCTGGCCGACGCGATGGTGCTCGCCGTCGAGAGCGACCTGCCGGGCCACGAGGTCTTCTACATCGCCTCGCCGGACAACGCCGGCGGCAGACCGTTCGAGGAGATCGTGCGCCGCTACTATGGAGACCGGATCGAGGTCAGAAAGCCCCTCCCCCGCGAGGATGCGGGCGGCATCTCCATTGAGAAGGCCCGCCGGATGCTCGGCTACTCCCCGAAGCGGAGCTGGCGCGACTACCTCGACGAGAACGGCCGCGCTAGACCCGGGATGAAGGGCCTGTTTGCCGGGTAGGATGCAGGACCGCCCTCAGGGCGCAAGCGGCGCGCGGCTTACGTCCTCGTCCGTTATGGCGTAGAGGAGCTGGTCGAGCACGACGCCCTCCTTGATCGCGCTGCGGCGCATCCTACCTTCGAGCGCGTAGCCGCACTTCTCGAGGACGCGGGCCGAGGCGGGGTTGTTCGCCAGTGGAACGGCGAACACGCGGGTCAGGCCGAGCGCCTCGAACCCGTAGCCGGTCATCACGCGCACGGCGGCGGTAGCGATGCCTCTGCCCCAGAGAGCCTCACCTAGCCAGTACCCGATCTCTGCCGTGCGGCAATTGATATCGTCTCCCGGCTCGAGCGCGATGCTGCCTGCGGCCTCGCCGCCGACCTCTATCGCAAGCCGCGTCGCCGAGCCTCGACAGAGGGAGATCCACTCCTCAGCGTCGGCTCTCGTGTAGGGGTGCGGGAAGCGGTCCCGCAGACCGCGCCAGACCGCGCGGCTGTTGGCGTGGCGGACCAGCGCGGGCTCGTCGCCCTCTCTCCAGAGCCGCAGCGCGCAGAGCCCGCAGTCTAGCCTCACCTCATCCCGAGGCAAACCGGTCCGCTTCTCAAGCGGCGACCCGCAAGACCGGTGGTCCCTTACGACTCCTCCAGACTAGTCTGCACGGGGGCGGACGACTCGACGGTAACCACGCCGAAACCGGCCTCCTCCAGCGAGCGAGCTATCCCGGAGGGGTTCGTAGTCTCCAGCCTCAGCACGATCAGCTTGTTTCCCACGTGCGGCGCCGGAGTCAGAAAGACACTCGCTATGTTCACCTGGCGCTCCCGGATCACATCCGTCACCTGCGCGAGAGTCCCCGGCCTGTCGGGGACCTCTACCTCGACCCAGCTCCCGGCGGCACCGTGCGCCCCGACGAGTTCGACCAGGGTGCGCATCAGGTCCTGGGAAGTGATGATCCCGACGAGATCCCCTTCGTCCACCACCAGCAGACAGCCGATCTTGCGCTCGTAGATCTCGCGCGCCGCGTGCTCGATGGTATCCAGCGGGTGAACGGTGACGAGATCCGTGCTCATGATGTCCCTGAGCCGCACCCAGCCCAAAG
Source organism: Actinomycetota bacterium (assembly GCA_040757515.1). Classification (GTDB taxonomy): domain Bacteria; phylum Actinomycetota; class Rubrobacteria; order Rubrobacterales; family Rubrobacteraceae; genus JBFLXF01. The sequence goes on along the minus strand of JBFLXF010000030.1, from coordinate 6,084 downwards.
TGTCCTCCTCCACACCAGCGCGTCGGGGCGGACTCACATCCCTGAGATCCCTATCCGAGACGAGCCCGACCAGCCTCCCGTCCTGGACTATGGGCAGGTGCCGGATGTTGTTCGCCCGGCAAATGCCCCATGCCTCGGCCGCGCTGGCATCGGGTCCGAGCGTGATCACATCCCGCGTCATGGAGTCCCTCACCCTCAGCATCTGCCACCTCCACGGCTAACCACCCAGTGCACCGGCCAGCTTACCACCGCTCCGACCCGCCAGGCTACCTCTGGGTGTACGGCTCGCGTCCCGGCGGCACGAGCTCGAAGAGGTGTCCCTCCACCCTGACGGTCCTGAATCCCGCATCGTAGAAGTTGTGCGGCCCGGCGCTGTCCTGCTCCAGGATGTAGACCGCTCCCCGGTCTGCAGCCTCCTGCGCCGTGCTCACCCCGGTGTAGTCGTTCGTGCCCCAGCGGAGGTTCGTCGTGATGTAGTCTATGTCGTCGGGCCAGACGATATCCGTGTAGCGCTGCCTGCCGGGGAACCAGGGGTCGGCGAGCGTCAGGTCACGCCGGCGCTTCTCGACGAGGACCATGTACCACAGCTCGCTCCGGTGATGCAGGATCGTCGCACCCCGCTCCGCATGCTCGACGACCGCCTCGATGTTCTCCCTGCCCCTGTAGGCCTCGCTCATGTCGTTGCGCTCGTATCTCTCCGGCAGGCCGTAGAGGGGCAGCAGGAGCAGGGCGAGGGAGGCCACGACCAGCACGGCGCCCCGCACGCCCTCCGGGAGCCTCGCGGCCTCCAGCGTCTCGAGCACTACCCCGATCCCGACCGCCATCCAGAGCGCCAGCACGATGTAGGAGGTGATGAAGTAGAGGTTGACGTCGAAGATGTTGTACTCGATGGCGTGAAAGACCCAGCCGAAGTACAGGAAGCCCGTCAGCAGCGCGACCGCCCGGTCCCTCAGCAACAGCGCGACGAAGCCCGCTACGGCGAGCATGAGGAGCACGAGGTTGTAGTTCTGCAGCAGGAAGCTCCCGTAGAGCGCCAGGCGTCCCGGTATCTCCGCCGGGCCGAACGCCCAGAGCAGGTTCTGGTGGTCGCCGCCGCTCACCAGCGTCCAGAAGCGATCGAAGCTGTCCGGGTTCCACTCGTTCATCGGCGGGTTCATCGAAGCCCGGATGGGGAGGTAGACATAGGGGACGAACCCGAGCAAGAAGAGCGCCGCGGCTCCGAGCACGAGCCGCCACCGCAGAAGCTTGCGCCAGTCCACGATCGCAACGAAGAGCGCGGCCCCCGGCGCCACGAGCCCGCTGGTGAGGTGGTTGGTCATCGCGAAGCCGCACAGAAAGGCGGCCAGGAGCAGGTACCGGTCCCGGCGACGCTCCCGCCAGAGGAGCAGCGAGATAAGGGGCAGCAGGATCAGGAGCGCGTTCAGGTTGTAGATCTCCGCTATGACAGCCACGCTCCAGAAGGTCGTCCCGAGCCCGAACGCGAGCGCGGCTGCGGCGGCCGCGAGGACCCTCCTGCTCAAGAGGTAGCCCGCCGCGAAGACCGCGAGCACCGCTCCCGTCGAGTAGACCGCCGAGGCCAGGTTTGTCCTGTAGGCCGGGTCCCCGAAGGGCAGGTAGGTAAACAGGTGCGTGAGTATCAGCCACGTCGGGCTCCCCGTACCGCCCGCGATGCCGAGCACTATCGCCTGTGTCTGCAGCATCGCCGCGTCGAGCAACAGCGGCCTGTCGTAGAAGAGTACCGTCGGGGCGAGCGTGGAGAGGTAGATCGCAAACACAAACGCCGCAACCGCGCCGCCCGTCAGCGCCACCAGAAGCCGCCGGCGCCGCAATCCGTCCTTTTTCGCCGCCAGACTCACCGGCATGAAAGGTTATCACAGCGCACAACGGCACCCGCCGCGGCCAACTATCCCCAGACGCGCGCGGCGGTCTCGGCGACGACGTGCAGCTTGCGCTCCTGATCTTCGGGGGAGATGGCGTTCCCGACAACCGAGGTTGCAAAGCCGCACTGCGGGCTCACGGCGAGCCGCTCCAGCGGCAGGTAGCGGGTGGCCTCCCGGATACGGGCTTCAAGCTCCTCGGGCGTCTCGCGGCGCGGGCTCTTGGTGGTGACCAGACCGAGAACTGCCATCTTTCCCTCCGGTACGTGGGCGAGCGGCTCGAAGCCGCCGCTGCGCTCGTCGTCGTACTCGAGCATCAGCCGCTCGGCGTTCACTCCGCCGAAGATTCTCTCCGCCAGCGGCTCATAAGAGCCCGAGACGAGCCAACGGCTCCCCTGGTTGCCCCGGCACAGGTGAAAGGCGAACGTGACGCCGGGATGCTCTCCTATGACGTGGTTGTCCAGCTCGACGCCACGCGAGAGCCAGCGGTCCATATCCCAGCCGCGGCCCTCGTAGAACTCGCGCGTCCCGGCATCCAGCAAGAGCGGGTAGTGCGGCGCGTCGAGCTGTATGTAGGTGGCCCCGAGGCGCACCAGTTCTTCGACCTCTTCGCGCAGGATCTCCGCCACATCCTCCAGGAAATCGTCGAGCGTCGCATAGGCGTCCCTGGAGAGCTCCGGCGACCAGAGGTTTGCGTACAGGGAAGGGCTCGGCAGCGTCACCTTGACGACCCGGTCCGTCCTCGCCCGCGCGTAGACGAACTCCTCTACGGAGAGGTGCCGCCTGCGCCGCAGCCTCTCGACTACACCGAGCGCCGCGGGACGCTCCAGCCTCCTGTCACCCACCCGCTCGTCGCCGTGCCACTCGCCCCAGAGCCAGGCGTCCATGGAGTACCCGGCGAAGCC
>JBFLXF010000030.1:0-3292 GCA_040757515.1 Actinomycetota bacterium | reverse complement strand
CGCATCGACGAGCTGGCTCTGAAACGACTCCCGGCGCATCTCCCCGTCGGTAACGACCGGAAGTCCGGCGCGCTCCTGCAGGACGATGGCGGCATCCACGGCGCGGTCCTCGGCGCGCTTGAACGCAGGGACGTCCATCTCGCCCCTTGCGTACCGTTCTCGGGCCTCCAGCAGCTCAGAGGGCCGCAGCAGGCTCCCGACGACGTCGGCTCGCGCCTCGATCACGGCCGCAGTCTAGCACTCCGGCGCGTCAGCCGGAGCCCTCGCGCCGGACAACCTCGTAGAGAAGCACCTCCCGATCCACCTCCACAAGATCGTAGCCGTAGCGGCGGTAGAGCCTCTCGCTGTCCTCGACGCCCAGATAGTAGGGCGTCGTCTCGCGTCCGGGAAAGAGGATATAGACGGGCCTCTCGCGGAGCGCCCGGGTGGCCCGCACGATGCCGGGAGGATCGGGGGCTTCGATGTAGGCGATGGGCTCTATGTCCGTCCGGCGACCTTCGACGAGGATCATGTAGTCCAGCGGGCTGCGGTGGTGCAGCACGGCGGCGCCCCTCTTGACCTTTTCGGCTATGGCGGCGGTGATCTCACGTCCGTGGTAGTCCTCGCTCATGTCCACCTTCCGGTAGGTCTCCCGTGCCCCGAGGAGCGGGAGGAGGATTACGGACACGGCGAGAACCACCGCGAGCAGCTCCGGCGCGGGCAGCCTCTCCCGCGAGCGGCCGAGCACGTCGAAGAGAGCGCCAAAGCCCACGGCGAGGAAGAGGGCGAGGATCAGGTACGTAGGGATGAAGTAGTAGTAGATGTCCTCGATATCGTACTCGAGGGCGTGGAAGAGCCAGCCGGCGTAGAGAAAGCCGAGCATCGCGCCGCTTGCGAGGTCCCTATAGATCAGGAGGAAGAACCCGAAGATGGCGACGAGCACCAGCCCGAGGTGCATCTGCGCGTTGGAGCCGTAGAGGTAGTCCAGATACAGCAGCAGACGCTCCGGAAGCTCCCTGGGACCGAAGGCCCACATTCGCTCCTTCCACAGACCGCCGGAGATCAGGTTGTAGAAGCCGTAGAGAGTGTTCGGCGGGTACTCCCGGACGAGCGGCTGCCCCCATACCCATCCTTGGGGCAGGTAGTCCATGGAGGTCCGGATCGGTATGTACAGGTAGGGCAGGAGCCCGATCAGAAACAGTCCCGTCCCCTTGAGAAGCAGCCTCCACTCCAGCAACTTTCGCGGCTCGACGAGCCCGATAAAGAGCAGCGCCGCAGGCAACAGCAATCCGCTGGTCAAATGATGCGTGAGCGAGAGCCCGATGAGAAAGGCTGTGAGCAAGAGGTATCGGTCGCGTCGGGCGTCTCGCCAGAGGAGCACGACATAGATGATCAGCGCGATAAAGAGGGCGTTGAGGGTGTAGACCTCGGCGACGAGGGCCTGGCTCCAGAAGATGTCGCCGACCGCGAAGGCGAGCGCCCCGCCTGCGGCGGCCGCCGTCCTGCCGGTGAGCCTGTGGGCGCAGAGGAAGACGAAGAAGACCGCAAACGCGGCGAAGACCGCCGAGGAAAGATTAGCCCGGTATGCCTCGTCGCCGAACGGCAGATAGGTGAAGAGGTGAGCCAGGATCACCCAGGTCGGATATCCGGTGTAGTCCGGGACGCCAAGGATAGCGACCTTGGTCTGAAGCGTCGCCACGTCGCGCAGGTCCGGCAGATCGTAGTAGAGTACCGTCGGGGCGAGCGTGAAGAGGTAGAGGGCGAAGGCGAAGACGCTTACCGCCGCTCCGGCCAGGAGGTTCTCCCGACTCTGACCAAGCCTCTTGCGAACCGCTCGCATAGGCAGGAAAGGTATCACAAGGCGCACGAGCTCAGCGGCCTCCGACGTGGATCGTGGGTCGCCGGGCGGGTACGGGCTCCGCGCCTCGAAGCACCTCGTGCGTAACGGGGGCGGTATCACCTTCGCCGAAGAGGAGGAAGCGCAGCAGGTATACGATCGGGTTTCCCTCCGTCCAACCGAAGTAGCAGTGGGGCGCCCTGCCGGTGGTATCCCGGATGTAGAGCAGGAAGGCGGCGATGGCGTTGGGCACCACCGAGCTGCGGGCGCGCAGGACGCGGTGTCCACCGATCTCGACCCCTCGGACCTCCAGCACGTCCGTGAACTCCGAGGCGTCCTCGACGTCCACCTCCAAAAAGAGGATCGGCACCCCTTCGGGGATGTTGTTGTCCTCGCGCTGCTCGCGCTCCTTTCGGGCGTACTCCGCCGGGTCGTCGGTCGGGCGCCGGCGGTGGGCGACGATGTGAACCTCCCCTCTGGCCGCCTCCTCTATGAAGCGCCGGGCCTTCCCGTCCAGTTCGATGCGCTCCTGCCTGAGCTCCGTTGAACGGTAGACGCGCGAGACGAGCGAGGAGAGAACGATGGCGAGGATAAAGAAGGAGGCGATCACGAGCCCGTCCGGGCGCTGCACCTCGTTGGCGACGAGCGCGTAGACGAAGACGGCGGCGATGAACCCGAACGCCAGGACGCTCCGGCGACGTCCCGCCCGCCAGGCGGCAAGGGTGACGGCGAAGGCGGCCGAGGTCATCATCGCCAGGACGCCGGTCGCGTAGGCCCCCGCCTGAGCCTCGACGCTCGCGCCAAAGATTACGGTGATGGCGAAGGTTATCCCGGTGTAGACGAGCACGAGTGGCCTCATGGCGCGTCCCCAGTCCGGCGCCATCCCGTAGCGGGGTAGGTAGCGTGGCACGATGTTCAGCAGACCGGCCATCGCCGAAGCTCCGGCGAACCACAGAATCGCGATGGTCGAGAGGTCGTAGACGGTGCCGAAACCATCGCCCAGGCGCTCGTGAGCCAGGTAAGCCAGTGCCCTGCCGCTCGCCTCCCCGCCTTCCTCGAACTTATCTTGCGGTATGAGGACGGCGGTAACGAAGCTCGTGGTGATGAGGTAGAAGCTCATGATCGCGGCGGCGACGGTGAGCATCCTGCGCGTGTTGCGGATGCGACCCGCAGGTCGCGCGGGATCGTCGCCTTCGTCGCCGCGCACGAGCGGCATCATGGAGACGCCCGTCTCGAAACCGGAGAGCCCGAGGGCGAGCTGTGGGAAGACCAGCAGCGCGACCGCCAGCATCGCCGGCGGGCTACCGTAGCCCGCGAGGAGCGTCTCCCGCCATCCGGCCAGGTGCGAGGGTTGCGTGACTATCTCGTAGAGACCGACCACCACGACGACCAGGTTCAGCAGCAGAAAGGCTACGACGACGACTATGGCGATCCCGATGGCCTCCCTGAAGCCCTTGAGAAAGACCGCACCGAGCA
>JBFLXF010000029.1:0-10297 GCA_040757515.1 Actinomycetota bacterium | reverse complement strand
ATGACGCCGTCCGGGTCAGGACGCGGACTTGGCGGCCTGGTAGCGGCGCTCGGCCTCGTCCCAGTTGACCACGTTCCACCACGCGTCCACGTACTCGGCGCGCCGGTTCTGGTACTTGAGGTAGTAGGCGTGCTCCCAGCAGTCGAGCCCTATGATCGGCAGCCTGCCGTTCATGAGCGGGTTGTCGCCGTTGGGGGTGGTCTCTATGGAGACCGAGCCGCCGTCGTAGACCAGCCAGCACCAGCCGGAGCCGAACAGGGCACCGGGCGCGGAGGCCGCCGCCCACTGCTCCTTGAAGGAGTCGAAGGAGCCGAAGGCGGAGTCTATGGCCTGCGCAAGCTCGCCGGTGGGCTGGCCGCCGCCCTGGCCCTCCGGGCCCATGATCTGCCAGAAGATGGTGTGGTTGGCGTGCTGGCCGCCGTTGTTGCGGACTGCCCGGCGGATGTCCTCGGGGACGTTGTCTATGTTGGCGATAAGCTCCTCTATGGAGCCGGGATCGGCGTCGGGATGCTTCTCCAGGGCGGAGTTGAGGTTCTGGACGTAGGTATTGTGGTGCTTGTCGTGGTGAAGGCGCATCGTCTGCTCGTCTATGTGCGGCTCCAGGGCGTCGTAGGCATAGGGCAAAGGCGGCAGTTCGTAGGCCACGTCTTCTCTCCTCTCCTGGCTTTCTCTACCGTCGCCTATCTTACCCGAAAGAGCGCGCCGGTAACGTGACCTCTGTTCGGGTGGGGGCGTGTAGAATAAAAAAATGGAGCAGCCTTTCGGTATGTATGAGTCCGCCCTCGCAGGTCGGGGCGTAGCCGGACTACGCATACTGCTTGACCGGGCGGTGGCTGCGGTCTCTAACGGCATCATCATCACGGACCCGAACCTTCCGGACGACCCCATCATCTACGTCAACCCGGCCTTCGAGCGGACGACCGGCTACTCCCGGGAGGAGGTTGTCGGGCGCAACTGCCGCTTTCTGCAGGGCGAAGACCGCGAGCAGCCGGCACTCAAGGAGCTGCGGGCGGCGTTGCGGGAGGGACGGGAGTGCCGGGTGGTTCTGCGCAACTACCGCAAGAGCGGCGAGATGTTCTACAACGAGCTCTACATCTCTCCCGTCCACGACGAAGGGGGCAGGGTCACCAATTTCATCGGCGTGCAGAACGACATTACTGCCCGCAGGCAGGCGCAGGAGAGGCTCAAAGAGAGCGAGGAACACTTCCGGGCGACCTTCGACCAGGCGGCTGTCGGGATGGCGCACGTGGCGCTGAACGGTCGCTGGATGCGGGTTAACGACAGGCTCTGCGAGATCACGGGCTACACCCGCGAGGAGCTGCTGCGGAAGACGTTTCAGGAGATCACGCATCCCGAGGACTTCGGGAGGCAGGCCGGACTTGTGAGGAAGATGCTCGCCGGCGAGGTTTCCACCTACTCGCTGGAGAAACGCTACATCCGCAGGGACGGCTCTCCGGTATGGGTGAACGTCACGGTCTCGCTGCTGCATGAGGAGAGCGGAGAGCCGAGGTACTTCATCACGTTGGTGGAGGACATCAGCAAGCGCAAGCAGGCCGAGGAGGAGCGCGATCTGTTGCTCGTGCGGGAGCAGCTCGTGCGCGCGGAGGCGGTGAAGGCCCGCAAGCGGTTCGCCCTCTTGGCCGCGGCCGGACCCGTGCTCGCCGCCTCGCTCGACTACGAGGCTACACTGGAGCGCATCTCGCGTATAGCCATCCCCGACCTCGCCGACTGGTGTCTGGTAGACATGGTCGAGGACGGCGGCGCGGTCTCCCAGCAGGCGGCCTCTCACGCCGATCCGGCGAAGGAGCCCCTGCTGCGCGAACTGGCCGCGCACCGCACCTTCGACGAGGAGGCGCTCTGTTGGGGACCGGTGAGGGCGCTGCGCGACGGCCGTCCGGTGCTGGAGCCGGAGATCACGGACCAGGTACTCGTCCGTCGGGCCACGAGCGCCGGACACCTTCGCCTGCTCCAGAGGTTGGCTCCCCGCTCGGTGATGAGCGTGCCGCTACTGGCGCGGGGGAGGGTCTTGGGGGCGATGACATTCGTCTCCTCGAACGTTGAACGTCTCTACGACGAGGAGGACCTCTCGCTGGCCGAGAGCCTGGCCTACCGCTGTGCTCTGGCGGTGGATAACGCCCGTCTCTACAGCGACCGCAGCCACATCGCCCGCACCCTGCAGCGCAGCCTTCTCCCGCATCTCCCGGAGGTTCCCGGTGTCGAGGTCGGGGTAGAGTACCTGCCGGTGGGCGAAGGCATCGAGGTGGGCGGCGACTTCTACGACCTCGTGGAATCCGGCGACGAGGCGGGGTGGCTGGCCGTGATCGGGGACGTCTGCGGTAAGGGGGCGGAGGCGACGGCGGTTACGGCGCTGGTGCGCTACACGATCCAAGCCATCGCGGTGCGCGAGCGCGACCCGGCGCGCGTACTGAGGTTCCTCAACGAGGCGATGAAGCGCCAGGTTCCGGAGGAGCAGTTCGCCACCGTGGCCTGCGGGCGGCTTACGCGCAACGGCTCGGGGTGGAACCTCGTAGTCGGACGCGGCGGACACCTGCCGCCGCTCGTGCTGCGCGCCAGCGGTGACATAGAGTACGTGAACCCGCCGGGCAGGGTGCTCGGTATCTTCAAGGATCCGGAGGTGGAGACGGAGACCGTTCATCTCGGCCCCGGCGATGCGGCCGTCTTCTACACCGATGGCATCATCGAGGCGCGCGCTCCCGAAGGCTTCATGTTCGGCGAGGAGCGCCTGCGCGGACTGCTCCGGGCGTGCGCGGGCATGGACGCTACCTCACTGGCCAGGCGGCTCAGAGACGCGGTGCTGGAGTTCGAGGAGGGGGTGCCCCGCGACGACTTCGCCATCCTGGTTCTGCGCGTTCCGGAGTAGAGCTGTTTTTGCCTTCTCTTGCCGGAGCCCATGACCGGCCAGCGTGCAGGAGGAGTCCGCGCAGGCGCGCAAGCGTCGCCCTAGAGGCGGCAAAGAGCCCGGTCCCGGCATCCGCGCCCCGGCGAGCAAGAACGGCATGCCGACGGCGTTGTGGAGGTGGATCGCGGAGAATGGATGGCGCAGTCCGCGCGCTCCCCCTTCAACGGCCAGCAATGATACCGCCTGCTAAGGCACGACGTTAGCTTCTCAGGCGGCCAGACCTTCGAGTCCGAACTCCCACCTGCGCCTGCGTAACTCGTCAAGGGCAGAGTTCTCGATCTGACGCGCGCGCTCCCGGGAGACGCCGAGTTCCTCTCCGATGGCGTTCAGGCTCTCGGAACGTCCGTCGAGTCCGTATCTCTTCGTGAGTACGGCTGAGCGCCTCTCGGGGAGGGCGGCCAGCGCGCTCGCGAGCCGTCGCCGGGCGTCGTTGCGCGCGGTGATCTCCGCGGGATCCTCGGCGTCAGGGTCTGCCAGGAGCTCACCCAGCTCACTCTCTTCGTCGCCTACCGCGCCTTCCAGGGAGGCGACCGATCTGACGGCGCGGCGCACGTCGCCGAGCTCATCCGCCGACCATCCCAGAGAGCCTGCGAGATCGCCCTCGCTTACCTCCCGCGCCAGGCGGGACCTCAACTCCTCTTCGGCGCGAGTTACTTCGAGAGACCTCTCCCAGACCTTCTCCGGGACCCTGAATGGACGGCTCTGGGCCATCGCCGCACGCCGGATGGCCTGCCTCACCCACCACGTGAGGTAGGTCGAGAGCTGCATCCCCCTGCCGGGGTCGAAGTGGTCTATCGCCTGCACGAGGGCGAGGGAGCCTTCCTGGATCAAATCTTCCACCGGCACGCCCCACCCCGCGTAGCGCCGCGCCAGCGAGGCTACCAGACCGAGGTAGGCACCGATCAATCACTCCCGGGCCTCCCGGTCGCCCACGCGCAGTCTCTTTACCAGCCGCTCTTCCGTGCCCCTGTCCAGAGGTCCGAACGCACGCCTCGCACCCATCCGTACCTCCGCGGAAGATCACGAATCCTCTCAGCAATCTTGTTACTTGTTATATCCAATTCTCGGGCTTTTTAAACCGCCCTTCAGGCATAGAGAGAGGCCCCTTGCGGGGCCTTCTGGCTCTTCGCGGCCGGGCGGCGCACCCGATCTACCGGGTCGGTCTGCCCTGGGGGCACGGCGGGCCTACCTTGCGGCGAGCCGCCCGAGACCGGCGAAGAGGCGGCTTAACTGGTTGAGGGCTGTGCGGGCGACCCGAGCCGGGCGCCGTCTAGCTCTCGATGCTTTTCGTGCCCTCGCCGGACTCGATGGCGATCTTCTTGGGCCGGACCTCGGCTACCGCGCCGGGCAGCACCACTTCGAGTACGCCGTCGGCCAGACGGGCCTTGACGGAGTCCGGATCAACGCCCTCAGGCACCACCACGCTGCGACGGAAGGCTCCGAGCGGCACCTCGCGCAGATAATAGTCTATGCCATCGTCGGCCGGTGCCTTACGCTCGCCGCTGATGGTGAGCGTGGTGCCCTCAAGGGTGATGTCCACGTCCTCCAGCGAGACGCCCGGCAGGTCGGCCTGGATCACGAGATCGCCCTCACGGGCGAAGGCCTCGAGCCTCGGGGCCCAGATCCGGGTCTCCGCGCCCGCGCGCCTGCCCAGGAGGTTGCCCACCATGTCGTTGAACATACGGTCTATCTCGCTCTGGATGTCCCAGAAGCCTCTGAACGGAGCCAGCGCCATCTTCACCACCTCCTTTCCTCAAGGACTGTTATCTTTCGCTTTCATTTCTTCTTAATAGCGAGGGATCCGGGAAGCGCAAGGGGTGAAGAGCCTATCTCTTAAGGCAGGCCCTCTATCGCCACGGCGCGCGCCGGGGCGCCGTCGGAGCCGGCGAGCTTGATCGGCAGGAGGCTCATGAGCGGGTCGGGAAAGTCTATCGCCCCGAGATTGGTCAGGTTCTCGGCGATGATCCCGCCAGCCCCGAGGACGAGGCGATGGACCGGATAGCCCTCCGGGTGCGGGCCATCCACCACGGTCTCGTCCACGTTGAGGGCGTCCACGGCGACGGTCATCACGCCGGAGTCGAGCAGTAGCTGCGCCGCCCGGCGATCGAGAAAGGGGTGTTCGTAGTAGCGATCCGTGCCGTAGTGCTCCTCCCAGCCGGTACGGACTACGGCTATGACGCCCTCGGAGAGCCGGGCTTCGTAAGGGCGCAGGTCCTCGACGGTTATGCGCTCGCGAGGCTTCTTGCCGCGGACATCCAGGATCACGGCGGGGCCGACGAAGAGGCGCAGGTCTACCCGGTCTATGCGCGGCCCGTCCGCGACGAAGTGGTAGGGAGCGTCCACGTGGGTGCCGGAGTGGCTGCCGAGGTGGAGCCGCGTCACGTTCACGCCGTCGCTCTCCAGGGTAGCCGCAGGCTCGAGGGAGACGTGCGGGTCGCCAGGATAGACCTGGGTGTACTCATCCACCGGCACCGAGAGGTCCACGACGCGGCCTATCCTCATGGCGCTACCCGTCTCTCGCCAGGACTCCGTGCCCGGATCGCGCCCGGTCCGCGTCGGCCTCCACCCTGTCCTGGCCCAACCGCGCTACGACCCTACGCAACACCACGCTCTCCCTTCTCCCGTGCAGGTTGGCGGCTTTATACATGTCTCGTAACTCTGAGTCAATACTGTAAACAAAGCCTCTCTGGCGCGTGGTCCGTAGGCGGGCGGACAGGTGGAGGGGTCTCCGGGCTGGCGCTCTGGGGGCGGCGGATTGTCTGCGGTGAGGCGCGGGCGTCATCGGGGACGCCCGCACCGGTACGTTGGATCGTTTGGGGCTTACGACTCCAGGTTGCTCATGACGTGCTTTATGCGCGTGTAGTCCTCGAGGCCGTACATCGAGAGGTCCTTGCCGTGGCCGGAGTGCTTGAAGCCGCCGTGGGGCATCTCGGCGACGAGGGGGATGTGGGTGTTGATCCAGACGCACCCGAAGTCCAGGCGGCGGCTGACGCGCATCGCGCGGCCGTGGTCGCGGGTGAAGACGCTTGAGGCCAGGCCGTACTTCACGCCGTTGGCCCAGCGGACGGCCTCGTCCTCGTCGGAGAAGGTCTGCACGGTGATGACGGGGCCGAAGATCTCGGTCTGGGAGGCTTCGTCCTCCTGCCTCAAGCCCGAAACCACCGTGGGCTCGAAGAAGTAGCCTCGCTCGCCTACCCGGTGCCCGCCGGTGATCACCTCGGCGTGGTCGGGGAGACGCTCGATCATGCCGGAGACGTGCCGGAGCTGGTTCGGGTTGTTGAGGGGCCCGTAGTCCGGCTCCTCATCGGGTGCGCCGGTCTTCGTGTTCCTCGCCTGCTCGGTGAGGGCGGCGACGAAGTCGTCCTGTATGGCGGGCGAGGCGAGGACGCGGGTGGCGGCGGTGCAGTCCTGTCCGGCGTTGAAGTAGCCGCCTACGGCGATGGCCTCGGCCGCCGCCTCCAGGTCGGCGTCGTCGAAGACGATGACCGGGGCCTTGCCGCCGAGCTCCAGGTGCGTGCGCTTGAGGTCGCGGGCCGCGGCCTCGGCGACCTGCATTCCGGCGCGCACCGAACCGGTTATGGAGACCATCTGCGGCGTCGGGTGCGCCACCAGCATACGCCCGGTGTCCCGGTCGCCGCAGACGACGTTGAAGACGCCCTCGGGGAGGAACTCGGCGGCTATCTCCGCGAGCATCACGGTCGTGACCGGGGTGGTATCCGAGGGCTTTATGACGACGGTGTTGCCGGCGGCGATGGCCGGGGCGAACTTCCAGACGGCCATCATCATCGGGTAGTTCCAGGGGGTGACCTGGGCGCAGACGCCGACCGGCTCGCGCCTTATGTAGGAGGTCATCCCGCGCATGTACTCCCCGGCGGACTTGCCCTCGAGGACGCGGGCCGCCCCGGCGAAGAACCGGATCTGGTCCACCATAGCCGGGATCTCCTCCTCCATCGTGAGGCCCACCGGCTTGCCGGTGTTCTCCGACTCGGCCCGCACCAGATCCTCGGCGCGCTCCTCTATGGCGTCGGCGATCCTGAGCAAAGCGAGCTGTCTCTCCGAAGGCGTCGAGTCGCGCCAGCCCTCGAACGCCCGCTCGGCGGCCTCGAACGCGCGGTCCACGTCCTCCTTGCCGGAGGCCGGCGCCCGGGTGTACGCCTCGCCGGTTGATGGGTTGATCACGTCGTAGAACCTGCCCTCGGCCGGGTCCACATGCTCCCCGCCCACGAAGTTCTTTATCGTCTTGGTCTGCATCCCTATGCCTCCTCCTGTTTTAGTAGCTACAGCGATCCAGAGCGTCCCGTAGCGCCGCCCTCGCGCCCGCGCGCAGCACGGGACCATGGGCCATCACCACCGTCGCGAAGCTCTCGTTAAGGAGTCTCTGCGCCGAGCGCTTCGCCAGCGGCGGGTCCACGCAGAACGCCTTGCGCACTCCGACCCGGATCCTCTTCGGCAAACAGCCGAAGGCGTCCGCCGTGAAGAGCAGCCCGTCCGCGTCGCGCAGCATCGAGACGTGCCCCGGCGTGTGCCCCGGCGTCGCGACGAGGCGAAACCCCGAGACCACATCTCCCTCACCCAGGACCTTGCCGACCGGCACCCCCGGCGGCTTTGCGCTGCGGGCCGCGAAGCGGAAGACCGGGTTGCTCGACGGGTCGTAGCCGCGCCGCCCGGAGATGACCTTCGCCTCGTGCGCCGGAGCACCGACCTCGGCGTGGGGCGCCCACTCTAGCAGGCCCTTCAAGCCGCCGGTGTGGTCGTTGTGCTGGTGTGTGAGGAAGATGCGCCTCAGGTCCTCTGGCCCGGAGCCGAGCGCGGCGATGGCCTCCCGGATGCGTCCGACGCTGCCCCCGACGCCGGTGTCCACGAGCGTCCAGCCGTCGTCGTTCTCCAGGAGCAGCACGTTGATGGCGTTCCTTATGCTGATGGCGTCCACCCGGTAGACGCCCGGCGCGATCGTCTCAGGCGCGGGCATGCTTGACCTCCTCTCCTATTCCCAGGTCTGCGAGCACCTTGCGCGCGCAGTTGCGGCCCGGAGCGCCGAAGACCGCGCCGCCCGGCCAGGCGCCCGCGCCGCACAGGTAGAGCCCGGCCACCGGGGTGAGGTAGCCGGAGTAGCCGGGAGCGGGCCGGTCGAAGATGCTCTCCGGCAGCATCTCGCCGTGGAAGATGTTGCCGCCGGTTATCCCGATCTCGCGCTCTATGTCCGGCGGCCCGAGCACCCGCATGTGCTCGATGGCGCCGGGGAGGTTCGGCGCGTACTTCGCGAAGGTCTCGACGATGTTCGCCCCGATCTCCTCCTGCCGTTCCTCCCAGCCTCCCTCCGCCAGCTCGTAGGGCGCGTACTGGCAGAACAGACTCATCGTGTGCCTGCCAGGCGGCGCGAGACCGCTTTCGGTGGCGCTCTGGATGTAGCCCTCCATGAACGGTCTCTCTGAGGGGTGTCCCTCCACGCAGTCCTCCCACGCCCGCTGCAGGTAGTCCACCGAGGGGTTTATGACGATGGCCCCCGTGTGCTGCGGTCCGACCTCCCGGCCCGGCATCGCCACGAAGTCCGGCAGCTCCCCGAGCGCGAGCAGGACCTTCACGACGGAGCCCTTTATGCGCATCTTCTCTATGCCCCGGACGAGATCTTCCGGCAGGTGCCCCTCGCCGACCAGGCCGAGAAAGGTGCGGTGCGGATCGGCGTTCGAGAGGACCACGTCCGCCGCGAAGGAGCGACCGTCGGTGAGGTGAACGCCGCGCGCCCTCCCGTCCACGACCTCTATCTCCGCGACCTCTGCGTCCGTGAGGATCTCCGCTCCGCGCTCGCGGGCCGCCGAGGCGATAGAGTGCGCCACGGCGCCCATGCCGCCCCGCACGTAGCCCCAAGCACCCTGTACGCCGCCGATCTCTCCGAGGACGTGGTGGAACTTGACGTAGGCGGTGCCGGGGGTGCGGGGACCGGCGTTCGTCCCGATCACGCCCCCGACGCACAGCGGCGCCTTTACCTCCTCGCTCTCGAAGAACCCGTCCAGAACGTCGGCGACGCTCTTCTGCGTGAGCGTGCGGAGGTCCTCCTCGCCTTGCGGCCCGTCGAAGGCGCGCGCCAGCTCTTCCCCGGTCGGAGGCGGGCCATCCATGAACGGCCTCATGCGGGCGACGATGCGGTCCCACATCTCCCAATAGGCGTCGTAGGCTACGGCGTCCCTCTCGGAGAACTTCCGGATCTCCCTCTTCGTCCTCTCGCCGTCGAGCCAGCTCGTGAGGTGCCTGCCGTCGGGGAAGGGGACGAAGTACTGCGGGTCCAGGGGCCGGACGTCGTAGCCGTGGCGGGGGAGGTCGAGGTCGCGAATGATCTCCGGCAGGAGGAGGCTGCACACGTAGGAGCACGTCGAGAGCCTGTAGCCGGGCCACATCTGCTCGGTCACGGTGGCGCCCCCTATAAGCGGGCGGCGTTCGAGCACGAGCACGCTCTCTCCGGCTCCGGCCAGATACGCCGCCGCGACGAGCCCGTTGTGACCGGCGCCCACCACGATGGCGTCGTAGCGCCCGCCGGCCACGCCTACATCGTCCTCTGGCCCACGTCGTCGCCGGGGCCGTAGGGGTACCACCACTCCTTCTTCTCTACCTTCGGGTCTATGTGGACGTGCTTGGACTCCTGGAAGGCTTCGAGGCCCTCGCGCCCGAGCTCGCGTCCGATGCCGCTGCCCCTCTGGCCGCCGAACGGCGCGGCGTCGTTATCGGTGAGGGGGTCGTTGATCCAGACTGTCCCCGCCTTTATCTCGCGCATGCACCGGAGCATCTTCTCGAGGTCGCGCGTGTACACGTTCGCCCCGAGCGCGTAAGGGGTGGCGTTCGCCTGCTCTATCGCTTCGTCCAGGGAGTCCACCTCGACTATCGGGACCACCGGCCCGAAGGTCTCCTCGCGCATCACCTTCATCGAGGGCTCGACGCCCGTGAGGACGGTCGGCCTGTAGAAGAAGCCCCGCTCGCCCCACCGCTCGCCGCCGGTCACCAGCCGCGCGCCCTTGTCTATAGCCTCGCCGACGTGGCGCTCGACCTTCTCGCGGCCCCTGGCGTTGATCATGGGTCCTATGTCCGTCGAGCGGTCCATCGGGTCGCCCAGCTTCAGGGATTCGACGAACTCTTTTGAGGCCTCGATGAAGTCGGGGGCGATGCCCCTCTCCACGTAGAAGCGTTCGGAGGAGGTGCAGACCTGCCCGGCGTTCAGGCAGGCGGCCCAGACGGCACCCTGGGCGGCTATCTCGACGTCCACGTCGTCGCAGATGATAAAGGGGTCCTTCCCGCCGAGCTCCAGGTTGGCCCGGATGAGGCGCTCCGCGGCTATGGTACCGACCTTGCGTCCCGTCTCCTGGCTTCCGGTGAAGGCGACCATGTCCA
>JBFLXF010000028.1:0-10363 GCA_040757515.1 Actinomycetota bacterium | reverse complement strand
GGGTCGCGGCGGCGATCCGCTTCGGCGTCGCCCGAGGCTTGTTCTCCAACGAGTCTGGTCTCGGTACGGGCGGCATCGCGGCCGCCGCCGCGCAGACGACCTCGCCCGTCCGGCAGGCGCTGGTCTCCATGACCCAGACCTTTATAGATACGATCGTGATCTGCTCGTTCACCGGGCTGGCCATCATCACGACGGGGGTGTGGACGGAGTCGGACGATCCGGGAGAGCTCACTCAGCTCGCCTTCGGCGAGAGCGTGGGGACGATAGGTCCCGCCTTTATCGCCGTGGGGCTGGCGTTCTTCGCCTTCTCCACCGTGCTCGGCTGGGCGTACTACGGCGAGCGCAACATGGAGTACCTCTTCGGGCGGATTGCCGTAACGCCGTACCGCATCATCTTCATCATCGCCATCTTCATCGGGACGGTGCGCGAGCTGGAGGGGCTCTTCCTGCTCTCGGACCTCATGAACGGCCTTATGGCGTTGCCCAACCTGGTCGGACTGCTGCTCCTCTCGGGGATAGTGGTGCGCGAGACGCGCCTGTACTTCAACGGCTCGGCGGAGCGCCGCGTCCGCTGAGAAACTCTCGCGCCCTTCTCAGCCGGTCTTCGACGAAGCGCGGAGAGGTCGAGCCGGCGCTTCTCTTGTTCGAGACGCTGCCGCGCGGGGTGAGAACCTCGCGCGGCAGCTCTTTTAGCACCGGGTGGGCCGCCGCAAGTTCCTCGGGCGGCACCTCCTCCAGCGAGAGCCTCAACTCCTCGCAACGCCTCACGAGCCTGCCCACGACCCGGTGCGCCTCCCGGAACGGCACGCCACGCATCGCCAGAAAGTCCGCGAGCTCGGTGGCGAGGGCGAATCCACCTGCGGCCTGCTCCATCCGCTCGCCGTAAAATCGGGCCGTCCTGAGCATCTCCGGGAGCACGGCGAGCATAGCGAGTACGCCGTCCACGGCGTCGAAGAGGGGCTCCTTGTCCTCCTGCAAGTCTTTCGAGTAGCCGAGCGGCAGGCCCTTCAGCGCGATCAGGAGCGCGTTCAGGTCTCCGATGAGGCGTCCCGCCTTGCCACGCATCAACTCGTAGGCGTCGGGGTTCTTTTTCTGCGGCATGATCGAGGAACCCGAGGAGTAGGAGTCATCGAGCTCCGCGAAGCCGAACTCCGAGGAGGTCCAGAGCACCCACTCCTCCCCCATCCGGCTCAGATGCACCCCGAGCACGGCGCAGGCGTAGAGGAGGTCGAGGGCGAAGTCCCGCTCGGAGACGGCGTCGAGCGAGTTGGAGAAGGGCTCCATCCCGAGCATCGCCGCCGTGAGCGCCGGGTCCACCGGGTGCGGCGTCCCTCCCAGGGCAGCCGCACCGAGCGGCGAGACGCTCGCCGCCTCTCTGGCAGCCTCCAGACGCCGCAGGTCACGGCTCAAGGCTTCGAAGTGAGCGAGCAGGTGGTGGGCGAGCAGGATAGGCTGGGCCCGCTGGAGGTGCGTGTAGCCGGGAAGCACGAGGTCTATGTGCCTCCCGGCCACCTCCACGAGGGCACGCATGATCTCTAAGACGCCGTCTCTTATCCGCTCCGCGGCGTCGCGGCAGAAGAGGTGTAAGTCGAGAGCGACCTGGTCGTTGCGGCTGCGGCCCGTGTGCAGCTTGAGGGCGACGTCGCCGATCAGTTCCCTCAGCCGCCGCTCGACGGCGGTGTGGACGTCCTCGTCGGAGAGGCTCCACTCGAACTCTCCGGCCTCGATCTCGGCGAGCACCGCCTCCAGGCCGCGCACGAGCGCCCCGGACTCCTCCCGGGAGACGATCCCCCTCTCCCCCAGCATCCTGACGTGGGCGATGGAGCCGCGCACATCGTAGGGCGCGAGCCGGACATCGAAGGGGATCGAGGCGTTCAGCCGCTCGAACGCTTCTGCCGGAGACGTCCCGAACCTGCCGCCCCAGAGATGCCCCTTCTCGCTCACAGCGCGCAGTTTAGCGACTTGAGCCCGCCTTGGCTGCAAAGGCACCCCTCTCCGCACCTAAGGAGGGCCTCTCTAAAGTCCAGAGCGATCTTTCCCCGGCGAAGACGGCCTCGCGATGCTCGCGGGATGCGCCTCAGACGGCTGAGCTCCCCATAGCTCCGGCGCGGTCCCGTCTGTACTTTCTAACGGCGTTCTTTACGGTGGAGAGGCCCAGGGTCGCGTTGCGGGTGCGGCTCCCGATCACATCTCGCCCCAGCTCCTCGACGAAGCCGTCGTAGTCGAGAGCGAGGACTTCGTCGAGCGTGAGCCTCTCCTCGAGCACCTTCTCGATGATAAGGTCGGTCGCCCCCTGGCTTATGGTGTCGCCCTGGCCGGTGAAGGAGAGCCCGGCGATCCCGCCGTTCCCATCCCCCTTGAGGTAGATGACGACCGAGCCCCCGCACTCCGGACTGCCGCCGGGCATGGCTACGTCGGCGTCGCGAAGAGCCCCGCTTTGGCGGGGGCTCTTCGCGCGCTCGACAAGAAGGGCTATACGGCTCTTGCGATCCAAGCTAGCGCTCGATGGGGGCGCGCACGGCGTTTCCCCACTCGGTCCAGGAGCCGTCGTAGTTCTTGACGTTGTCGTAGCCGAGCAGGTACTTGAGCACGAACCAGGTATGGCTGCTTCTCTCCCCGATGCGGCAGTAGGCGATCACGTCGTCGCCCGGGGAGAGTCCGGCCTCGCCCTCGTAGATCTCGCGCAGCTCCTCGGCGCTCTTGAAGGTGCCGTCCTCGTTGACCGCGCGCGCCCACGGAACATTGGCCGCCCCGGGGATGTGCCCGCCTCTCAAGGCCCCCTCCTGCGGGTAGTCGGGCATGTGCAAGAGCTCACCCTTGTACTCGCCGGGGCTGCGTACGTCTATGAGCGATCCGCCATGTCCCACCCGGTCCAGAAACTGGAGCACCTCGTCCTTGAAGGCTCTTATCCTGGAGTCGTCGCGCGTCGGGACCGGGTAGTCGGTCCTCGGGAAGGATGGAACCTCCTGGGTCATCGGCCGCCCCTCGGCCTCCCACTTGATGCGCCCGCCGTCCATGATCCTCACGTCCTCGTGCCCGAAGAGCTTGAAGACCCAGAGCGCATACGTCGCCCACCAGTTGTTCTTGTCCCCGTAGAAGACGACCGTGGTGTCAGGACGTATCCCCTTCTCGCTCATCAGTCTGGCGAAGTGCTCGGGGTCAAGGTAGTCGCGCATTACCGGGTCGTTGAGATCCTCGACCCAGTCGATCTTGACGGCGTTCGGAATGTGCCCCACTTCGTAGAGAAGCACGTCCTCGTCACTCTCGACAATCCTCACGTTCTCGGTGTCGTCCAGATGCTCGGCCACCCATTCAGTCGTAACCAGCGCCTCCGGGTGCGCGTAGCCCTTCTCCTCTATCGCCCGCTCCGTCATCTCATCCTCCTTCTAGCCGGTGCCAACGAACGGACATTCTAAACCATCCCCGCCACCATATCCGATAAAACTTGTCGGATTTACGTAAGAGTGGGCTCTATGAGGCTATACTGCCCGCCATGATGGGACACAGGGGTTACGACGAACTGATGGGAAAGGCCCTCTCCGGCAGGCTCGACCGCGAAGAGGCGCGTGAGCTGGCGCTCCTCGTCGCCGGTGACCCGTCGCCGGCGATGCGGGAGGCAGCGGCGCTGCGGGATCGGGTAGCCGGGCCCAGGGTCTCCTACTCGCGCAAGGTCTTCATCCCGCTCACGAGGCTCTGCCGGGACAACTGCGGCTACTGCATCTTCGCCCGCGGGCCGCGGGAGGGCGAGCGGGCCTACCTGACGCCCGAGGAGACGCTGGAGATAGCGCGCGCCGGAGCGGAGGCCGGCTGCAAGGAGGCGCTCTTCACTTTGGGAGACAAGCCGGAGAGGCGCTACCCCGAGGCGCGGCGGGAGCTAAGGGAGATGGGATTCGAGACGACGGTGGAGTATCTCGTCCACTGCTGCCGACGCGTGGTGGAGGAGACGGGGCTGCTGCCGCACGCGAACCCGGGCGTGCTCTCGGAGGAGGACGTACGGGCGCTTCGGGAGGTCTCGGTCTCGCAGGGGATCATGCTGGAGACTGTCTCCGAGAGGCTGCTCGGAAGAGACATGGCTCACTGGGCCTCGCCCGATAAGGTGCCCGCCCGCAGGCTTGCGACGCTTGAGGCGGCGGGCAGGCTCTCAGTGCCGTTCACGACGGGCATACTCATAGGAATCGGGGAGACCGTCGAGGAGCGGGCCGACACCCTCCTCGCCATCCGCGACACTCACGAGCGGTGGGGCCACATCCAGGAGTGCATCGTCCAGAACTTCCGCGCCAAGCCGGGCACGCGCATGGAGCGCTTCCCCGAGCCCTCCGGGAAGGAGATGCTCGCGACCATCGCCCTTGCGCGGCTCTTGTTGCCGCCGGAGATCGCAGTGCAGGCCCCACCGAACCTCGCCGGAGAGGGAGGCCCGCCGTCCTACGTACGCTACATAGACGCCGGGATAGATGACTGGGGCGGCGTCTCGCCCGTCACCCCGGATCACGTCAACCCTGAACGCCCCTGGCCGCACCTCGACGAGCTGGAGCGGGCTACGGAGGAGAAGGGTTATCTGCTCCTCGAGAGGCTGGCCCTGCACCCGGCCTACGCCCGCGACGCCGGGCGGTGGGTGGACGAAGGGCTGCGTCCGAGGGTGTGGGCGATGCAGGACGCCGAGGGATTCGCAAGGGCAGAGGCGTGGGCGCCGGGGACGACGGAAGAGATACCGAAGAAGACCCTCCGGGAGATGCGGGGCCTGCGCCCGTCGAAGGTGAGGCCGGAGTTCGTGCGGGCGCTCGGCGGAGCCGGGGAGCGGGCCTTGGACGAGCGGGAGATAGCCCTGCTCTTCACCGCGCGCGGCACGGAGCTGGCGGAGCTCTGCCGCGTCGCCGACGAGCTGAGGCGCGAGGTCAACGGCGACGAGGTGACCTACGTCGTCAACCGCAACATCAACTACACCAACATGTGCTACTTCCGGTGCCGCTTCTGCGCCTTTTCGAAGGGACCGAAGTCCCTGAATCTGCGCGGCGAGCCGTACCTGCTGGACACGGCTGAGGTCGCGCGGCGGGCGCGCGAGGCGTGGGAGAAGGGTGCGACCGAGGTCTGCATGCAGGGCGGCATCCACGGGTCCTTCACCGGCGAGAGCTACCTGGAGTATCTGCGCGCCGTAAAGGAAGAGGTGCCCCAGATACACGTCCACGCCTTCACCCCGCTGGAGGTCTCGCAGGGAGCGAAGACGCTCGGGGTCTCCACGCGGGAGTTCCTGGCGAAGTTAAAGGAGGCAGGGCTCGGGACGCTGCCGGGAACGGCGGCGGAGGTGCTCGACGACGAGATCCGGGCCATCATCTGCCCCGACAAGGTGAACACCCGCGAGTGGTCGGACGTGATGCGGGCGGCGCACGCGGTGGGGCTGCGCTCGACTACCACGATCATGTTCGGCCACGTGGACGGACCGCTCAACTGGGCGCGGCACCTCCTCGTGCTGCGCGACATCCAGGCCGAGACCGGCGGCTTCACCGAGTTCGTGCCGCTGCCATTCGTGCACATGGGCGCCCCGCTCTATCTGCAGGGCCGCTCGCGGCGAGGCCCGACCTTCGCCGAGGCGCTCAAGATGCACGCCGTCGGGCGAATCGCGCTGCACGGCTACATAGACAACGTGCAAGCCTCCTGGGTCAAGCTCGGGATAGAGGGCGCCAAGCTGTGCCTGCAGGCCGGCTGCAACGATCTCGGCGGCACCCTGATGAACGAGAACATCTCCCGCGCCGCAGGCGCCAGCCACGGCCAGGAGATGTTACCCGAGGAGTTGGAGCGGGCCATAAGGGAGATAGGGCGCATACCCCGTCGACGCACCACCCTCTACGAGACGCCGGGGTACGCTCAGTCGCGGTAGACGACGAGCTCTTTGAGCGGTACGCGACCGCGACGCCTGGGAGGGTCTCCAGCAGCGTAGCCGACCGTGATAAGAGCGTGCGGGATAAGCCTCGCCTCAAGTCCCAACGCCCCCACGACCCTCTCCGGACAGAAGAGCGGGGCGCACATCCAGCCGGTGTCGAGGCCGAGCTCGTAGGCGGCGAGCAGCATGTTCTGGGCGGCGGCGCCGAGCGACTGCACCGCCATCGTCACCTCGCTCTCCTGCCGGCTCGCGTCCGGATAGACGTCGAGGTCTTCGAGGTACAGGCACAGCAGCACGAGGACCGGGGCCTCGAGCAGTCGCCGGGGCGAGCCGTCGAGGCGCGCCTCGACCACGTCGGGCGGCTGGCCATCCATCTCCAGGTTCGCCCGCCATTCCTCGCCCATCGCCTCCGCGAGGCGCCTCTTCGTCTCGGGGGTCGTGATCACGGCGAACCGCCAGGGCTGCCTGCCGTGCGGAGAGGGTGCCCACCGCGCAGCCTCGAGCACCCTCTCCAGGTGCTCCGGCGGGACCTCTTTGCGCAGGTAGCTCCGCACCGAGCGCCTGCCGAGCGCGGCGTCGAGGACGGCCGGCTCCTCGCGGTCCGGAGCGTCGAGGGCGCCCCAGGAGAAGACCCTCTCCGGGCGTATCGCGATGGCGGGGTTCTCCTCGATCCTCATCCGTTCGTACTGATGGTACTTGCCGCGCAGGAGCCTCACGGCGGCGGCGTGCTCCTCTGTTGCCGGCTCGAGCAGCTCCGCCCGGCCTCGCACCATCACGAAGGCCAGCAGGTCCCAGTCCTCGGCGTAGCGGTCGGCGACGAGGGCGACGCTCGGGTTCTCCAGAATATTCCTGACCCGCTTCAGGCGTGCGGGCGGCACACCTTTGGGCTTCTCATCGAGCGGTACGTAGACGCCCCCCGGAGAGAGGGCGAAGCAGACCGGGACGGCGTGCGGGCTACCCGAGGCATCTGCCGTGGCGAGCCGAGCTACCCGCCTTCGGACCAGAAAGGCGGCCTCTTCGGGGGCGAGGATCTGCGGTTGGGTCTTCATCCGCCGACTGCCGCGCGTACCCGCGGGGCGACCTCGGTGGCGAAGAGGCGCGCGTTCTCCAGCGCCCGCTCGTGCGTTATCCCCGGCAGGCGGCCCCAGAAGCACAGGTGGTCGTAAGGGGCCTCCCGGTACAGGCGTATCAGGCCGTCCGCCACCTCCTCCGGCGTGCCGACGAAGTACCTCTCCCACGGCAGATCCCCGGGCTCGAGCGGCTTGGGCCTCTCCTTGCCCGGGTCGGTCCCCCACTCCGCGTAGCGGTTGCGCTGGTAGACGATGGCGGATCCGACCTCCTCCCGCGCCCTCTCCGTGCTCTCCGAGATATGAACGACCCCGGAGGCCACGAAGGGAAACTTGCCCTCCCTTGCGTGCCGGGCGCGCGCCTCCATAGCTTTGCGGTAGGTGGCGGCGAACTCGCCGCCGCCGGCGGAGGCCAGAAATCCGTCGCCCAGGCGGGCGGCGCGGTCTATCGCTGGACCGGCGAAGGCACCGACGTAGATCGGTGTCTCACCAGCCGGGCGCGGTTCGAAGGGCAGGTCCGGGAGGCGCCACCGCCTGCCCTCGTAGCCGGTGCGTCCCTCGGTCCAGGCGCGGCGGATGATCTCTATCCCTTCCTCCAACAGCGAGGGCCGGTACCTCCTCTCGGAGCCCAACGCCTCGAACTCGTGCCGTACGTAGCCCTGCCCTACACCGAGAACGAACCGTCCTCCCGAGACGAGGCTCGTCACGGCGGCGTCCTCGGCCACCCGCAGCGGGTGGTGCAGCGGCAGAAGCAGGACGTTGGTACCCACCACGATACGCGAGGTCCGGGCCGCTATCGCGGCGGCGACCACCAGCGGCGAGGGAAGATACCCGTCGTCCACGAAATGATGTTCGGAGAGCCAGACGCCCGAATAACCGAGCCGCTCGGCCTCCTCTATCTCTTCCAGGCACTCGGCGTAGAAGCGGGCGTAGTCCTCGAGCGGCGGCCTCTGCCGAAAGTCGTACCAGAGTCCGAAGGTGGGCACCTTATCGTTTAGCAACGCATGCACAGGCGTTTTCTACCACCTCCGGCGGCTCGATGACAGCCGGGCGTGCCCGGAGAAGAGCACGCCCGGCATCGAAAGCTAGTAATCGAGCGTCTGTCCGGCGAGGATCAGATCCGGGTCGGCGATGCCGTTGGCAGCCGCCAGCGCCTCCACGGTGGTACCGAGCCGCATCGCCAGTTCCGAGAGCGTATCTCCTGGCTGCACGGTGTAGACGCCGCCGTGCGTCGTCGTGCCCCCCGTCGCCCCGGCGTAGCCGGTGGAGGCCGGTTCTGCAGCGTACGCGGGCGCCGGCGCGGATGACTCGGGCGGGGTATAGGCATTGTCGCCGTAGCTCACGACCTGGTAATCTACGTAGCCTACCCCCGCTTGAGTGAGCCCGATGGCTTCGGCCGCGCCCTGCGAGAGGTCCAGCTCCCGCGCCCCCACGTACGGTCCCCGGTCATTGACCGTAACGGGCACCGAGACACCGTTGTAGCTCACGACCAGTTGTGTCCCAAGCGGCAGGGTCTTGTGCGCCGCAGTGTACCCGTAGGCGTTGTAGATCTCGCCACTCGCCGTCGGATTCCCGTGGAACCCCGGCCCATACCAGGAAGCGAGCGCCGTCTCCGCACTCGCCTCGTCCGCGTTGAAGGCCACGAAGGCGCACGCCAGCAGCGCCGCCCAAAGAACCTTGTGGAGCTTCCTAAGCACGCATCCCCCTCCGTCTGCGTCTCAGCTTCACATCTACCTGAAGTTCAATATCAGGCTTTGGCGCCGGAGAGTATTCGGCTTTATCACGAGGATTTCAAGAGCGATCGGGGCATTATCACGGCGTGATAATCGCGCCGTGCGATACCCCTCTCGCGTATGGCGGTGCTCCGGGCAGGCCCCTTTCGGGAAAGGGCGCATCCAGGCGGAAAACGACCCCTCGCCGAAGCCCACTAGGGCGATATGCTAAGATGCGGGGAGGCGCGAGAGAGATCGAAAATATCTCCGTGATAATCTCTGGAGGGGGCAAGATCTACACGGTAGATGAGGTCAGCGATCTCCTGGGCATCCCTCGTCCGACCCTCTACCGGTACTTGAGGGAGTACTCCATCCCGCACCTGCGAAGGGGCGGCAGAATCTCCATTCCTGAGGAGTCCTTCGACCGCATCCGCAGAGCCCGCGACCTGCACCGGGAGGGGTTGGGAACGGCGTCGGTGAGGCGTGCGCTCAGAGAGGAGAGCGAAACCCCGGACACGATGGAGATCGAGCAACGCCTCGACCGGCTCTCGGCCATGCTGGAGGACCTCAAGGGCAGCATGCGGGAGCGGCGACCGGCGACCGGCGACCAGTTCTCCTCTCACTCCTTGCGGACCATTATGGCCCGGCAGAGTCTCCTCATGTCGGCTGTGTTCAACTTGACGGAGATGGTGGAGGAGTTGCTCCTCGCGAGCGGCAAGTCTCGCAAGCCGACCCTCGATCTCGGCGATGCTCCTCCCGTTGTACACAAGCGAGGAATCGCCGCCGGTTACGAACCTGACGCCATCGCCCCGCCTCCACGCAGTCTCCCAGCGCCCGCAGGCCCCGGCAGGTTCGGGACGATGCGTCGCCGGAGGAGGCGCGGGGTGCTGGCAGTCCTCTGCACGGTCCTGCTCGCCGGGATGCTCGCCTGGGTCCTCGCATCGTTCGGTGGAGAACCGCCGACGGCTCATCTCTCCCTGGAGCGGGAGATACCGGAGGCCGCCGTCCGGCAGCCTGCCCACAAGAGCGAGCGGCCACCCGAAGAAGTCAGAACTCCAGAGACGAAACCGCCCCGACAGGAGATACCCGACGTCTCCGGCAAGAGCATGAGGGAGGCGACGAGGCTCCTCAAAGAGGCCGGCTATGCCGTAGAGACCATCCGGCTCGTACCCGGAGAGGCTCCAGCCGGCACGGTGATCTCCACGGAACCGGAGCCGGGCTCAGCAGCGAAGGTCGGCGTGCCCGTTGTGATCGTGGTCAGCACCGGACCGGATAGCTCAGCCCGGATGGACGAGCACGCCCGCGGCGACTAATCTCCGCTCCCCCGCGGTGCGGACAAAAGAGATCCCGGTTACAATCTCTTTGCCGGGGGAAGCGCGATAGAGATTGGGCCACCCGCGAGCGGCCCGAGGAGGAAGAGCGGTGTCGTTGCTGCCGACAACGCTTGCAGCCGTGGTCTTCACCTGCATCTCGCTGGAGCTTCACAGGGTCTCCCGCAGGACGCTGAGAGGCACCGGCAAAGTCACTTTCGAGACCGTAATGGCAGAACTGTGCCTGGGCATGACCGTAGTCGCGGCCGTAGTCTTCTGGATCGAGGTGTGCGCGCGCCTGGTCTCCGGCGCGTGATACCCCTCAGGCGAGCAGCAAGCGAGCGCCGACGAAGATTAGCATGACGGCCAGCACGAGCTTGAGGGGCTTGCCGGGCAGCC
>JBFLXF010000027.1:0-10437 GCA_040757515.1 Actinomycetota bacterium | reverse complement strand
CAGAGCGCCAGCGCCCGCGGCGAGGGAGCGGGGGCGGCACCCCCCGCGTACCCCCGCCCGAGGCGCTCGGTTGCGGCGAGCGAGGCCCACGTCCAGAGACTCCACTGCGCCCGAATGAGGTCGCCCGCCCGGGCTAGAAAGATGGCGTTCGGGACTCCGGCCGACGACTCGCGCGCCGCCCGTGTCTCCTCCGCCGAGCGGCGAGCCGCGCGAAGCAGGATCTCTCCGGCCCCGCGCCAGGCCGCCGCAAGCTCCGCCGCGTCGCTCCGGCCGTTCTCGCCCAGGTCGGGTACCTCCGCCGCTCGCTCTACCGACCGGCAGATTCTACAGGAGAGGGTA
Source organism: Actinomycetota bacterium (assembly GCA_040757515.1). GTDB lineage: Bacteria > Actinomycetota > Rubrobacteria > Rubrobacterales > Rubrobacteraceae > JBFLXF01. The sequence continues at coordinate 10,098 of JBFLXF010000027.1, read as the reverse complement.
GAACGGCGCCGGGTGGCGGAGCGACCCGCAGCTATGCGCGGGCCATCAGTGGGCGGGGGTTACCGGACGCCCGCGGAACTGAGGCGCGAATCCCAGATAGGCGGCCGCCGCGCCCACGATCAGATGCAGCAGATTGTCTGCGACGTTGACGTGGAAAAGGCCGAGCAGCATGCCATCCCCGAAGAGCAGGGCCGGGATGAAGCCGAGCACTCCCACCACCAGATACCAGATGCCGAGCGCCTGGCAGTAGAGCCGGGCCCGATCCCAGTAGTAGGCGGCGATCCCGAGCGCGCCGACGATCAGATGCACCAGATTGTGTACCGCGTCTACCGCAAAGACGCCAAAGAGCATCCCCTCGGGAGTGGTGACGCCCGGGACGAACCCCAGAACGCCCACCGCGAGGAAGATCGCACCTACCGCCAAAGCGAACTTGCGTACCATCAATGCCTCCTTCCAGATAACTGCGAGAGTTCCTCACCGCCTGCCAGCTCATAAAGACGAAGGGGGCGCCCGGGTCACCGCACGTCGCCCCTGGAGATGCACCTTCACCGCAAGCCTCCGCCAAGGAGAATATCCTCCGGGCAGTGAAGATCTGCGACTTTAGTGTTAGACGCTGCTCAGGTGAGATTACGTTTTATGTAGCAGATGTGTTTTTACGTTCTGACGGAAGAGGACGGCCTCAGAGGCGGGCGAGGGACATGTAGAGGAGATTGAAGAAGCGCTCTTTATCGAGGTCTATGCCGACCCTGGCGTTCGGGGGTTTGCCGGTAACGCCGTAGAGATCGCAGACCGTCTCGCCGCGGGTGAGTTCGCTCTCGCACTCGATGTCCACGCGCATCGGGCGGGTGTGGAGGATGGAAGGTTCGATGACGGCGGCGACCGCCACCGGGTCGTGCAGGGGCGGCGCGTCGAAGCCGTAGATCTCCTTGTAGGTTTCGGCGAAGAACTCCAGCAGGTCGGCTACGGCGTTACCCGGCCGTCCGAGGGAGCGCAGCCGCTCGCGTTGGGCGGGGCCCGCTACGGCCCGGTGGGTTACGTCGAGGCCGGACATGGTGATCGGCAGGCCGGACTCGAAGACCTCGCGGGCGGCCTCCGGGTCAACGAAGATGTTGAACTCGGCGGCTGGAGTCGTGTTGCCGAGCCCGATGCTCCCTCCCATGAGCGAGATACGCGCGATTCGTTCCTTCACCTCCGGCCGCTCGCGCAGGAGCGCGGCGATGTTCGTCAGGGGGCCGGTCGGGATCAGAACGACCGGCTCCGGCGCGGCGAGGAGCGTGTCGTAGATTAGGGCCACCGCGCTCCTTTCATCCGGCTCGAAGTCCGGGGGAGGGATCTCTGCCCCTTCCAGGCCGCTCTCGCCGTGTATCTCTTCTGCCGTGTGGAGTCTGCGGCGCAGCGGACGGTCGGCTCCGGCGGCGACGGGCACGTCTGTGCGCCCGATCAGCGAGAGCACCCGCAGGGCGTTGCGCGTCGTCTTCTCGAGCGGCACGTTGCCCGCGACGGTGGTCACGGCCAGCACCTCCAGCGTCGGCGAGCCGCACGCCATCATGAGGGCCACGGCGTCGTCGTGACCGGGGTCTACGTCGAGGATCACCCGAATCGGGCTCATTGTCCCCCTTCCCACTTCTCGACAACGGGGCGCACAATCCACAGCGGGCTATGCTGCACATTCCGTCTGGAGCCCGGACGAGCGGTGAAGCCCGCGCCGCAGGCGTTCGAGGTTTCTCTAGTGTAACGAAACCTTTGCGATTGTCTTTACAGGGCCTGTCACGCATTGAACAAAACTCTTGCATGTGTCTAGAATGCCAGCGTTGCTGGGAGGGGGCGCCGCCTGGCGCCTCATTTCCTCCTCAAAGGCAAACCCGTCGTGAGACGGAGGCGCAAAGCCACGGGTCTTTCTCGCGTGAGAAGAGACAGCCGGGCTGCGGAAGGAGGTGATGTCATCGGCGGATATACAGCCGGATGATCAAACAGGTGGGATAGGGGCGCCGCGAACACCCCTATCCCGCTCCGAAGCAACGTAGACGCTCCTCCGGATGCTGAGCAGAATATCAGGATGACGCCGGGATTGTGCACCTTGGCGGGTCTCTCCGGTTTGGGTCGGTCTGTCCCCTGACGCTCGCTCCATCCGGAAGCTCCTCAAAAGAAAGGTGAAGAATGAGTAGGACGAGACTGCTCAGGGTGGCGGCGCCGCTCCTGGGTTTGTTGTTGGCGGCGGTCGCGCTGACTCTGGCAAGCTCTGTCCAGAGCGAGGCCGCCACCCGGCTGAAGGGTTCCTTCAGGGGCAATGCGTACGCCACCTTCGCCAACGCCGAGGCCGGGCCCATAGCCACCGAGCTCGGCAGGTCGGCCTTTCAGCCCTGTCCTTGCAGGGGCACGGGGGGTAAGGTGCTCTCGAACACCATCAACTCCGTCGCCACGAGCGACAACGGCAGGGTGCTCAGAGCCGACGTGACCCGCAGCACCGTCTTCACGAAGAGAGGCGCTACCTCGGCGAGGGTGAGAAACACCTCCACGATAACCGGGCTGCGGGCGCTCGACGGGTTGATCACGGCCGACGCCATAAAGGCGGTCTCCAACACCTCGGCCACTACGCGCTCCATCAAGGGCAGCTCCACGGGCTCCGAGTTCGTGAACCTGAGGATAGCCGGCAAGGCCATAAAGAGCAGCGTGGCACCCAACACGCGCATCAACCTCCCCGGCCTCGGCTACGTGCTGCTCAAGAGCGTGAAAAGCGGCGGCAACGGCAGGATCATCAGGACGACCACGGTGGATATGCTCACCATCGTCGTCACCCGCAACAATACCTTCGCTTTGCCCGTCGGCAGCCGCATAGTGGTCGCGCACGCCCATAGCGGATTCTCCAGGACCCAGCCGAAGTCCCAGTTGGGTGGCTCGGCCTACGCCGCCCAGGCCCTCGCGACCACCGATGTGCTGAAGAACCGCGTCGGCAGGGCGGCCTTCATAGTGGTCGGCTGTGAGGGCACGGGCGGCAAGGTGCGTACCAACAACGTCAACACCCTGGACGTGGCTGGCATTATTACCGCCGGAACGGGCAAGACGACCGCTTATGGCAGGCAGTTCGCTACGGGCGGCACCGCCAGGACCACTGCTACGGTGGAAGACCTGAGCCTGCTGGACGGCCTGATCTCCGCAGACGTCGTGAAGGCCGTCGCCACGGACACGTACAGGAACGGCAAGCGGACCAGCTCCACGTCGGGGACGCGCTTCGCCAACCTGAGCGTCGCCGGGCTCCCGGTGCCGGTCGACGTGGAACCCAACACGCGGCTGAACCTGCCCGGCATAGGGTATGTGGTGATCAACGAGCAGAAGATACCCGCTCCGAACTCCACCCAGCGGACGCAGGTCAATGGACTGCGTGTAGTGGTGACGCAGAGCAACGCGCTGGGTCTCCCGGTTGGCCTCCAGCTCGTCGTCGCCCACGCCGACAGCACCGCCGTTCGCTTCTAGCCGGCGGTTCGGAACGCGGGGCCGTCTTGAGGCGGCCCCGCGTCTCCTTGAGTTCGGGGCTGACGGCCGGATGATCGGTACGTAGAATAGCCTCATGCTCGGACGCTACGCGGAGTTGAAGGCGCAACTTCCGCCGGGGACGATACTCTTCTATCAGGTCGGGACCTTCTTCGAGACGTTCGAAGAGGACGCGAAGACGATCTCGCGTGAGCTCTCGATCCGGCTCACGAGCCGCGAGGCCGCCGGGGAGGGCCGCGTCCCGCTCGCCGGGGTGCCGGGACACGCCCTGAACGAGCACGTCGCGGCGCTCTTGCGCAAGGGACACTCGGTCGCCATCGCCGAACAGCGCCAGCACCCGACGAAGCCGAAGCAGTTCACACGCGAGATCTCGCGCATCCTCACCCCCGGCACCGTCATCGAGGACAACGTGCTCGCCGCCGGGCAGGCCAACTACCTGGCCACCTTCGTCGTCCGGGACGGGAGGGCGGCTGTCGCCGTCGTCGAGGCCTCCACCGGCGAGTTCACCGGGACGGAGGTGCCCGAGGGAGAGCTCGCGGCGGAGCTCGAGCGGTGGGCCCCCAGGGAGCTCGTGCTGCCAGAGCGCACCGCCGTCGAGGACCTGCCGCGGGTCGAGGCCAAGATCAGCACGGCGCCCCGCTGGACGTTCGAGCCCTCCGCCGGGGAGCAGACCCTAAGGAGACACTTCGGCACCTCCAACCTCAAGGGCTTCGGCCTCGACGGCAGCCCGGCGCTCGTCGGGGCGGCGGGGGCGCTGCTAAGCTACCTCACAAGCCTGCGTGGCGGCAGCCCGCCGGAGCAGGTCGTCTCGTTCCGGCGCTACGAGCCGGGGCAGGCGATGGTGCTCGACTCCGCCACCCGCCGCAACCTGGGGCTAGACGACCTGATCTCCACCATAGACCGTACCCGCACCCCGATGGGCCAGCGGGCGCTCAGGCGGTGGCTGGAGCGACCTCTTCTGGAGGCCGGGCGCATCGAGCAGCGCCTTGTGGCGGTGGACGCGCTCGCCGGGGACTACATGCTGCGCGAGGGGGTGCGCGAGCTGCTCGCCGGCGTGCCGGACATAGAGAGGATCGCCACCAGGATCGTGCGTCTCTCCGCCTCGCCGAACGACCTTCTCGGCCTGCGAGGCGCCCTTGAGGCTCTGGGACCGCTCAGGGAGGCGCTCGGACCGGCGGCGGGGGAGGGGTCGCTGCTGCGGCGGGCGCTCGCGGCGATGGAGGAGCCCCCCGGCGTGCGCGAGCTCATCGCGGCGGCCATAAGCGAGGAGGAGGGTGAGATCATACGCCCCGGCTACTCCGCCGAGCTGGACGAGGCCCGCTCCTTCCGCGACGGTGCCCACGAGTGGCTCACCCGCTTCGAGGCCGAGGAGCGCCTGAAGACCGGCCTCAAGACCCTCAAGGTCGGCTATCGCGACGGCGAGGGGTACTTTATCGAGGTGGCGGGCAAAGAGGCGCACTCGGTGCCGCCGCACTACGAGCACCGCAAGGCCCTCAAGCACAACGCCCGCTACGTCACCGTCGAGCTCAAGGAGCACGAGTCGAGGATGCTCACCGCCCGCGAAGAGGTCGAGCGGCTGGAGCGCAAGATACTCGGCGAGATCCGGGCCGCAGTCAAGGAGGCCGCCCCCGAGCTGCAGAAGATAGCCCGCGCGGTGGCGGTGGTGGACGTGGTCGCCTCGTTCGCCGCCGCGGCGAACGAGCTGCGCTACTGCCGCCCGAGGGTTACGGAGGAGCGTGGGATAGAGATCGTCGCCGGGCGTCACCCGGTCGTCGAGCACAACACCGAGACGCCGTTCGTCCCCAACGACGCCCGGCTCGACGGGGACTCGCGGCTCCAGATCATCACCGGCCCCAACATGGCCGGAAAGTCCGTCTACCTGCGGCAGGTCGCCCTCATAACCCTCCTGGCCCAGACCGGCTCCTACGTCCCGGCCGAGGCGGCTTCTTTAGGTGTCGTGGACCGCATCTTCACGCGGGTCGGGGCGGAGGACCGGCTCGCGAGCGGGGAGTCCACGTTCATGGTCGAGATGACCGAGGCGGCGAGCATCCTCAACGGCGCGACGGAGCGCAGCCTCGTGATCCTGGACGAGGTCGGGCGCGGCACCTCGACCTACGACGGGATGAGCCTCGCCTGGGCCATCGCCGAGTATCTGCACGACGACGTGCAGGCTCTCACTCTCTTCGCCACCCACTACCACGAGCTCACGCGCCTCGCCGACGTCCTGCCCGGCTGCCGCAACCACAAGGCCGCCGTGGAGGAGGTGGGGGGCGAGATCGTCTTCCTGCACCGCATCGAGGAGGGAGCGGAGTCCTCCTCCTACGGCGTTCACGTCGCCCGCCTCGCCGGACTGCCCCGCCAGGTCACCGACAGGGCCGGCGAGATCCTGGCCCGCCTCGAGGCCGAGGGCGTGAAGGACTTCGCCGGATGAGGCTCTTCCCCCGCCTCGTCGCCGAAGGGGCGGCCGGGTACGGGGGGAGGGTGCGCGTCCTGCCGCCGGAGGTGGCGCACAGGATCGCCGCCGGCGAGGTCATAGAGCGCCCCGCCTCGGCGGTGAAGGAGCTCGTCGAGAACGCTCTCGACGCCGGGGCCACGCGGGTGGAGGTGGAGATAGAGGGCGGAGGAGTGTCCCTGATCCGGGTCCGCGACGACGGCACGGGGATGCCGCCGGAGGACGCCGAGCGCGCGGTCGGCCGGCACGCGACCAGCAAGATCCGGACCGCCGAAGACCTCGCCAGCGTCCGCACCCTGGGCTTCCGCGGCGAGGCGCTGCACGCCATCGGCGCCGTCTCCTCGCTCTCGCTGACGACCTGCGAACGAGGCTTTCCTCGAGGCGCCCGCGTACGGATGATCGCTGGCGAGCTGGTCGAGGCTGTGGCGGCGGCGCACCCTCCGGGCACGACGGTCGAGGCGCGGGACCTGTTCCTGAACCTGCCGGTGCGTCGGGGCTTTCTCGGCACGCACCGGGCGGAGACGAACGCGGTCATGGCGGTGGTCGAGGCGCTCGCTGTAGGCGCGCCGGAGGTCGGTTTCTTCCTGCGAGCGGACGGACGCGGGATGCTGGCGCTGCCTGCGGCCGCGGATCTGCGGGAGCGGGTCGCCCAGGTCCACGGTCTCACGCTCGCCCGCAGCCTGGTCGTGCTCGAGGACCCGGTTGTTTGGGGGCTGGTGAGCCCACTCTCTGTGAGTTTCCCTACCCGGCGCTACCTGCACGTGGCGGTCAACGGGCGGGTAGTGGAGCCGGACTCCTTCGTTCCGGCCATAGCCAGAGCCTACGCGGACCTCTTGCCGAAGGGTAGGCATCCGGCAGCGTTCCTGAGATTGGACCTCGGGGCGGGTGAGGTGGACGTGAACGTGCATCCGGCCAAGAGCGCGGTGCGGCTCAGGGGCGGGAGGTCGGCCTACCCGCTGGTGGTCGGTGCGATCCGGGCCGCTCTCTCCCCGGAGAGGGAGCGGATAGCCGGCGTCGCTTCGCAGGACGGCGACAGAAGGCTCTCGGTCATCGGGCAGTTCGCAGGAAGGTGCATCGTGGCGCAAGAGGGAGACGAGCTGATAATCCTGGACCAGCATGGGGCGCACGAGCGCGTGCTCTACGAGCGTCTCTCGAGAGACCCCAGAGGCAAACCCAAGAGGCTGGAGCGCCCGGCCGTCGTGCGGCTGCCCGAGGGACTGTTCTCCGAGGCGTGGGCCTTCGAGACCGAGCTCTACGCCGCGGGCTTTGAGTTCGAGCCGTTCGGGGAGAACGCGGTTCGCGTTACGGCGGCTCCGGAGACGGTTTCGGATGCCGAAGCGGCGTTGCTCGGGGCTGTCGAGGCCCTCGCCGGGGGCGAGGATCTCGCGAAGGCCCTCGCCTGCAGGGGCTCCACCCGCTTCGGGGAGAGCATGAGTCGCGAGGAGATGGAGGATCTGCTCGCGCATTGGGCCGCCTGCGAGTTCCCGGAGGTTTGTCCGCACGGACGGTCCATCGTCAGGCGCGTTCCCCTCGCCGATCTCCTGCGAGAGTTCGGCAGGACCTGACCGCCGGACGTCTCCGGACAGGACAAATGTCCCTACCTTGCGGGGCGCTGCGGTGGTATCCTTAGAAACCCGCCGCGCGAGGGCGGATGGAGTGAGGGAGCGCGATGATCACCAAACACGTCCTCCGAGACGGGCGGATGGGCACCCTGGGGACGCTAGTTGTCTTTCCTTTGCTCCTCGTCATGCTGCTGGCGCCGTTGGCTAACGGCAGGGAGGCTCGGGCCCAGACGCTCGACTCCACGGCGACGCAGGTAGATGCTTCTCTGGCCGGGGCCGAAGCTTCGACCGGCGCACCCGCCCAGGACTCCGCGGTCAGCGCGGAGCCGGATGCGGCGTCCACCGGGACAGAACCCGCGCCGGTCGTCGGCGCGGATCCCCTCTCGACGCCTTCTGCCGACCCCGCTTCGGCGGCGCCGTCTTCAGCGCCGTCTTCGGTGCAGGATCCGCCCCCGGAGCCCCCGCCGGAACCACCGCTTCCGGAGTCCGATCCTTCCCTCGGCTCCGGTACTGTTTCGTCTGCACCGTCCCCGCAGCCGTCCGGGTCGATCCGGACGGCGCCTTCATCAGAGCCTGTCCCCGTCTCGCCGGAGCCTGCGGCGCCTCCTCCGGACTCCGGTGCTCCTGTAGTCTCCGGACCGGTGGCGCCGGAGACCGAGCCGGCTCCTTCGACGACCGCCTCCGGGAACGATGTCCCCTCCGCCGGCACGCCTGTCTCCGGAGCGCAGGCGCCGGAGGAGCGCGAGTCTCCTGCTAGCCAGGGGCTGGAGCCTGCGGCGTCTCCGGCCGCATCCGAGGCCGCCGACCTCCGCGACGGATACGGCGGGGTGTCTGAAAAGGCCTTAGAGGGTTCTGCCGCTCCGGGCGTCGAGGCGCGTCGAACCGGCGGGACAGAGGTCCGCAGGCGTGTAGGCGTCGGGCCTGCCTCCGCGCCGCAGGGCAGAGCGGGCGTGGGCGCCGCCCTGCTCGGCGTGAGCGGGAGGGCGGCCGTCGCCGACACGCTCTCCGGTGCCGCCGCCGTTGTGAGGCGTGCCGACGATCTGGCGCGCGAGCTGGTCCGTTCTGCGGCCGGGGCGCACGCCGGATCGTCCAGGGATGGCAAGGCGCCGCTCCCGGCGCGCGAGGTGCCGGTTCCTGCGGCTCCACCGGCGCCCGCTCCGCCGCCGTTCCCATCCGGCGGCTCGCATCCCTGCGGTCCTTATGGCGGGTCGGCCGGCGCCTGTCACGGCGGATCACTCCATCTGCTCCTGGCGGTTCTCGCGGGGATCGCCGTGTCCGGTCTGCTCGTCGGGTCATCCTCGCGTTTCTGGGGCGAGGTCTTCAAGCCCGAGTCCTTCTTTCCGCCCGTCGCCGAACGCCCGGGCTGACCTCACCCCGCCGGGCATCACTCGAAGTGCGCCCCGGCCAGGTAGTCCCTCCGAACCTCGGCGGGGAAGAGATTCTGGCAAGGAGGAAGAACGATCGGTACAAAGACGAAGAACGTGCTGCTGGTCGAGGACCATACCTGGTTTCGCCAGGCTCTGGCCCTGTATCTGGCCAGAGAGCGGGATATCGAGGTTGTCGCGGACGTCGGCACGTTCGCGGAATGCTTCGAGCACGATCTGCAAGACGTGGACCTGGCGATAGTCGACCTGAGCCTGCCAGACGGAGAGGGAGCGGATCTGATCCGGGGCCTGCAACAGAAAGCACCCTGGATCTCGATTCTGGTACTGACCGCGAGTATAGATTCCGAGCGTCACCTGCTCGCTCAGGAGGCTGGCGCCAGAGAGGTGCTGTTCAAGTCTGCTTCGCTGGAGGAGATACGCGAGGCGGTCCATCGCCTCGGACGTTGCCGGGCAGGAGCCGGCAGATGACGGGCCCCGGAAAAGGTTCCGGCGGAGGACACGAGCATGCGTGGCGTGTGCCCGTAGATGGCCTGTGGCGGAGAGCCGGGCGCCGCGCGCATCCCGGTGGCCTTCGCGGACGGATTACGCAGGTGTCACGGGGTGATCGCCGCTGCCGTGGAGATCCTGCGGCTCAGCGGAGCCATGCAGAGAGACGGGCGCCAACGGCGCCCGTCAGAGTCCTCGGTAGAGGGCTGCGGCTACCGGCGGCTATCAGTCCTCGTCCAGCAGGCTCTGGCCCAGGTTCAGGATCGTCGGGGCCCACAGACCGACGAAGATCGCCGACTCGCGCTTGCCGGAGAAGTACAGGGCCAGGGAGATGAGGATTGAGATCAGGGTTCCCCCGACATAGAGCCCTTTGCCGCCGTCCATGGTTGCCTCCTCGCGTCTGGATCGCCGTCTGCGGCAATATACCCGCGTCCCCGTTCTATAAACTGTATTCGGTGTCTCATAGATCGGGAGGGAGCAGCCTTGATGCATCTGACGACCTTGCGCCCAGACTCCGGTGGACGCTCGACGGTGCTCGGGACGCGCGGAGCCGTGGCCTGCGAGCACCCGGCCGCCGCGCTCGCCGGGATGCGGGTGCTCGACGAGGGCGGCAACGCCGCCGACGCCTGCGTGGCGATGGCCGCCGCGATGGCCGTCCTCTCCCCGATGCAGACCGGGCCGGGCGGCGATGCATTCCTCCTCTTCTACGACGCCGGAACCGGAC
>JBFLXF010000026.1:0-10446 GCA_040757515.1 Actinomycetota bacterium | reverse complement strand
CCCGACGAGCCCGGCCACGGTCATCACGGCCACCATCACGGTCACCATCACGACCACCATCACCACCGATGAGCGCTGAGGATCTGGTAAGGGAGCTGGCGGGGCAGGTCGGGCCCGCCGATGCCGGGGCGATGGAGGAGGCCCGAGAGCGGCACCTGCGGCTCCTGAAGCCGCCCGGGAGCCTGGGGCGGCTCGAGGAGCTGGGGGCGCGGCTCTCGGGGATGGCCGGCGCGTGCCCGCCTCCGGTGCCGGAGAACCCCGCCGTGGTGGTCTGCGCCGGGGACCACGGCGTCCTCGACCGGGGCGTCTCGCCGTGGCCGCGGGAGGTGACGGCGGCGATGGTAGGGAGCTTCTGCGCCGGGGGCGCGGCTGTGAACGCCATCGCGAGGAGCGTGGGCGCGCGCGTGAGCGTCCTCGACGTGGGGGTCGCCGCCGAGGTGGCTGACCACCCGCTCCTGCGCCGGGCGAGGGTGCGGCGCGGGACGGACGACCTGAGCAGAGGACCGGCGATGAACCGGGAGGAGGCGGCGCGGGCGGTGCTCGCCGGGGCGGGGGTGGCCGGGGAGCTGATCGAGGGGGGCGGGGTGGATCTCCTCGTCACAGGGGATATGGGTATCGCCAACACCACGCCCGCCGCCTGCCTCATCGCCGCCTTCACGGACAGTCCCGCCGCGGAGGTCACGGGCCGGGGGACCGGGATAGACGACGAGACGCTCGCCCTGAAGGTGCGCGTCGTGGAGGAGGCGCTCGCCCTGCACCGGCCAGACCCCGGAGATCCTTTGGGCGTCCTGGCCGCGCTCGGCGGCCTGGAGCACGCGGCGATCGCCGGCGTGATCCTCGCCGGTGCCTCCTGCGGGGTGCCCGTGGTGCTCGACGGCGTCGTCTCTAACGCGGCGGCGCTCGCTGCGGCCGCGCTCTCTCCGCCTTCGGTAGACTACGCGGTGGCCGGACACCTCTCGGCGGAGCCGGGCGCGCGCGTCGCCCTCAAGGCCCTCGCCCTCGAGCCTCTCCTGGACCTCGGGATGAGGCTCGGAGAGGGGACCGGCGGGCTGCTGGCCGTCCCGCTCGTGCGGGCGGCGGCGAGGGTGTTGGACGAAATGGCGACGCTGGAGGAGGCTGGGATATAGCTAGCCCGGACAGAGAGAGGATAGAAGAGCTCCGCAGCCCGCTCGCGCGCAGGGTCGAGGTCCACCCGGAGATCGGCTCGACGCAGGAGCGGGCGCGGGAGCTGGCTCGTTCGGGGGCCCCGCACGGCACGCTCGTCGTCGCCGGGGCGCAGAGAGGCGGGCGCGGGCGCCTCGGTCGGGCCTGGGGCTCCCCGCCGGGCGGGCTGTGGTTCTCGCTCGTGCTGCGGCCGGGGTTCGGGGCGGCGCTCGCCGGCAGGGTCACGCAGACGGCGGCCGTCGCGGTGGCGAAGGCGCTGTGGGGCCTCGGGGTCGAGGCGCGCATCAAGTGGCCCAACGACCTGCTCGTGGGCGGCGCCGGGGGGCGCAAGATCTGCGGCATCCTCGCCGAGTCGAGCGTCGAGAACGTCCCCGTCGCCGTCAAGAGGGTCAGTCCCGGAGGGAACGCCCGCCTGGACTTCATCGTGCTCGGCGTCGGCCTGAACGCGAACTTCGACCCCGAGGATGCCGGCGTGCCGGACGCTCAGGTCGCCACGCTACGCTCCGAGCTCGGGCGCGACGTGGATCTCGTCGAGCTGCTCGGCGCGATCCTCACGAGCCTGGAGGCCGAACTGCCGCGCATCGAAGAGGACTTCAGCGGCGTACTCGACGACTGGCGCGCGCTCGGCTGCACCCTCGGCGAACGGGTGCGCGTGAGGAGGTTCGGCGAGATCCTGGAGGGCCTGGCGGCGGACATCAGCTCGGAGGGAGCCTTAATCCTCCGCACGGAGAAGGGCGCCGTCGAGCTGTACGAGGGGGAGGTGGAGCGCTTGCGCCAACCGGGTCGGTGACGGGTGTCCGGAAGCGGTTCGCCGCCCTCTCCCGCGCGACCCGACCTCTTGGGCCCGCGGGTCCTCACCGGCCCGCCTTGACGTCTCCGCGTAGAAGATGGTACACACAGAGAGCACCGGGAAGCGGGAACTTCGAAGGAGGTGACGGCGTCCCGGTGTTTTGCTGTCTGTTTCTGTCTGAGGCACCGGAAGATCCTGAGTGCGCCTGGAAGGATTCGAACCTCCGACACAGGGTTTAGGAAACCCTTGCTCTATCCCCTGAGCTACAGGCGCGTTGAGGCGGCATACGGCCGCAACCCCGCACGATAGGTTACCAGATGCGGCGGGAGCCTACAAACAGTATCTTGCATTCAAGGTCATGTGAATGTTGGCCGGAGATCACACGGAAGGACCCGGAGAGCGATCGGGCGCGTCTGCTGCGCCGGCCGCGCGCTGGTTTACGCGACAGGTCGCAGAACGAGATTTTTCGGCCACGCGATTCGGGCGGGACGAGGGGGAAGGGGGCGCTCCCCGCACCGGAAGTTTCGGGCCGTGGTACTGCGGGGTCCGCAGCGGCGCGAAGTCGGCGGGTTCGAATCGTTCACAGTCCCGCCGCCGATCGTTGCGTAGACTACCTGCGCAGGCTAGAGGTTAGGGGAGAAACCTTGAGCAGAGCACAGGCTGTCCAGGCGCAGATAGAGGCGCTCAACGGCTGGCTGAACGAGCTTACAGAGCATCTCGATGACGAGCAGGGCCGGGTTGTCCCGTTCGACTACAGCGAGAGCCTCGCCGCCGCGATGGAGCTGCATGGCATAGAAGATCCCGATACGGCCTTCTCCGTGTTCTCCGAGCGGCTGGAGGCGCTCTCCGGCCTGCGCGATCGGTTGTAGCAGGCGCTACAGCCGCAAGTTGAACGCCGATCTGGTAGAAAGTATCATTTCAAAGTAAGGCCGGGCGTGAAGAGGTGTGGGCGTATGCTTTATGTCCGAGTGGTATGCCCGGTCGGGGTCGTCTCGCGGCTGACGTGACTGGTGGCCCTGCAGTTGCAGGCGAGTAGAAGGAGAGGGTTACGGCGGCCAACGATTCGAGTCAGGAGGCGCTCATTCGCGCCGAAGGGCTCTCGAAAGTATTCGGACGCAGGGTAGAACGAGCGCTCGAGATGCGACGCTCGGGCGGGAGCAAGCAGGAGGTAGAAAAGGCTGCTGGCTGCACCATCGGGGTCTATGATGCGAACTTCGAGGTGTATCGCGGCGAGATCTTCGTCGTCATAGGGCTCTCCGGGAGCGGCAAGAGCACGCTTCTCAGGCTCATAAACCGCCTTATCGAGCCGACCGAGGGGTCGGTGTACCTAGACGGAGAGTTGATCTCCCGGATGTCCAAGGCCCAGATCCGGGAGGTCCGGCGCAAGAGGATGGGGATGGTCTTCCAGCACTTCGGTCTCTTGCCGAACCGCACGGTGCTGGACAACGTTGCCTTCGGGCTGGAGATCCAGGGCGTCCCCGCCGCCGAACGCAGAAAGCGTGGCGAGGAGACGCTGGAGTTGGTCGGCCTGGAGGGCCAGGGCCAAAAGAGGATCACGGAGCTCTCCGGCGGCATGCAGCAGCGCGTTGGGCTCGCGCGTGCGCTCGCTACGGGGCAGGAGATCCTGCTCATGGACGAGCCTTTCAGCGCGCTCGACCCTCTGATCCGGCGCGACATGCAGAACCTGTTTTTGGACATTCAGGGCGAGGTTCATCGCACCGTGTTGTTCATCACCCACGACCTCGACGAGGCGCTGCGGCTCGGGCACCGGGTGGCGATCATGCGCGACGGCGAGATCGTGCAGGTCGGCACACCCGAGGAGATACTCACGAACCCCGCAGACGAGTACGTGGAGCGGTTTATCGAGGATGTGGACTACGCGAAGGTTCGGCAGGTCGAGGCGGCGATGGTCGATCCCAAGGAGATCGCCTACGAGACCGAGGGGCCGCGGGTTGTTCTGCGGAGGATGAAGCAGGCGGGCCTCTCGACGATCTTCGTCGTAGACGACGAGCGGCGCCTGGTCGGGCTCTGCGATGCAGAGGACGTCGCCCGGCTTGTAGAGCAGGGCGAGCCCTCGCTTGGAGCGGCCATAGACACCTCGGCCTCGCGCGTGCCGTGCGGAACGCCCCTGCGGAAGGTGCTGCCGCTCTTCGTGGAGCGTGACCTCCCCGTGGCCGTCGTCGACAAGGACGACCGGCTGGAAGGCGTCGTCGTGCGCGGCTCGCTCATCGCCAGCCTCACCACGGGCGTGGACGTGCCCGACGATGAAGAGATGCTCGCCGGGGTCGAGAGGGAGGACGCCGCCGGAGTGCCCGGCGAGAGCGGGGAGGCGCGGGCGTGATCGGCTTCGCGCAGGAAGAGTGGGTGCCGAGGATACCGCTCGACGAATGGACCTCGCGGGCCGTCGATTGGGTGACGGATACGTTCGAGGGGTTCTTCGATGTTCTCGGAGCCGTTATCGAGACCGTGGTGGGCGCGATGCAGTTCGTCTTCACCGCTCCCCCGGCCCTTGCGGTGATCGCCGCGCTTGCGGTGCTGGCATTCCTGCTCGCCGGCTGGCGGATGGCGGTGTTTACCGCTTTGGGGCTGGTCTTCATGATAAGCCTCGGGCTCTGGGAGGAGACGGCGCTGACGCTGGCCCTGATCCTGGTGGCGGCGACCGTCTCGCTGGCTATCGGTATCCCCATCGGGATACTCGCGGCCAAGTCGCGCAGCCTGGAGAACGCCCTGCGTCCCGTCCTGGACCTGATGCAGACGATGCCCGCCTTCGTGTACCTGGTGCCGGTGGTGGTGCTCCTGGGGCTTGGGGCCGGGCCGGCGCTGATCGCGACGGTGATCTTCGCCATGCCGCCGGCCGTCAGGCTGACGATGCTCGGCATCCAACAGGTGCCCAAGGAGACCGTCGAGGCGGCGCAGGCGTTCGGGGCGACCTCCTGGCAGACCCTCTGGAAGGTGGAGCTGCCGCTCTCCTTGAAGTCCATCATGGCGGGCGTCAACCAGGTGATCATGCTCTCGCTCTCTATGGTGGTCATCGCCGGTCTGGTCGGTTTTAGCGGCCTTGGCGACCCGGTCGTCTCGGGCCTGAACACGCTCGACGTCGGGCTCAGCTTCGTCGGCGGCATCGGCATCGTGATCGTGGCGATCATTCTGGATCGCGTTACCCGCAAGGCTAGTGAGAGGGGAGGAACCGGCAAGACCGCCTGAGCCTCTCGCGGACGGGTGCGGTGATGACCCCAACGGCTCGTCCGGTACGCAAGGAACTCTCCGACAACGGAAGCAAAGGGAAGGGGATACATGGACGTACGCAAAAGGATCCTGGCGCTGGGACTGGCCCTGGTGGTCGGCGCGCTAACGGTTGCTTGTGGCGGCGGCGGGGCCTCGGGCTCCGGTGAAGAGGGCGGTGAGCTGACGCTTGGGACCATAGGCTGGACAGAGAACGTCGCCATCTCGAATCTGACAAAGGTTGTAATGGAAGACGAGCTCGGCTACGAGGTGCAGATACAGGGGCCGCTCGACCTGGGGCCGCTCTTCCAGGGCGTCGCCGGTGGTGACCTGGCCGCCTTCCAGGATGTGTGGCTGCCGAACAACCGGAATTACCTGGACAAGCCCCAGATCAAGGAGAACGTCGAGGTCCTTGAGCCGTGGTACGAGGGTGAGACCTCCTACGGCATAGCCGTCCCCGCCTACATGGAGAACGTGAGGGCCATCCCGGACCTCAAGGGAGTGGTGGACCGCATCGTCGGCATCGAGCCCGGCGCGTCCTTCCACCCCCAGATCCGGAACAAGGTCATCCCCGGCTACAACCTCGATGACATCAAGCTGGTCGAGTCGAGCACGGCGGGGATGCTCGCCGAGCTGCAGCGGGCCTACGAGGACGAGGAGCCTATCGCCTTCCTGAGGTGGTCGCCGCACTGGATGAACGAGGAGTACGACCTGCGCTATCTCGAGGACCCGAAGGATCTGCAGGGCGAGTTCAACGATCCGTCCAGGATCACCACCGTGGTCAATGCAGACCTCAAGGAGGATGACCCGGTCGCCTACGCCTTCCTGAACGCGATCACACTCGACGAGGAGCAACTCAACAAGCTCGAGCTGGAGATCAAAGAGGCCGGCGACGACAACCCCGAGGAGGGCGTCCGCAACTGGCTGCAGGACAATCCGGACGTCGCTGAGCCCTGGGTGCAGGCCGCGCAGGAGGCTCAGGGCTCTTAGGGCCGCCCCAGAGAGATGGTCGTGTATCCTCGCGTCTCACGCTCGCGCGGGTGTGGGATGCCGTAGAGAGAACTCCCGGGGAGCAGAGTGATCATGGCCGGCAGGAAGGCTTCGCTGCTCGCCTCCGCTGCAGTGCTGGCGCTTGCGGCGGGGTGCTCCGTCTTTGCGCGCGGCGGCGGGGGCGTCACCCTCGCCTACCTGAGCTGGGACGAGAGCGTCGCCAACTCGTTTCTCATAGAGGCCATCCTTGAGGACAGCCTCGGCTACGAGGGAGTGGATCTGAAGCAGACGGGACTCAACGAGGCGTTCGAGGGCGTTGGATCGGGCCGGTTCGACGCTTTCGCCGACGTATGGATGCCGAACCATCGTGCTCTCGTGCGGAGCATCGAGGAGAGCGCGGAGCTCTCGGAGGAGCCCTGGTACACGGGGCGCGTGGAGTACGGTATGGCGGTCCCCTACTACATGAAAGCGCGCAGCATCGCTGACCTGAACGCTTCGGAGGCGGACATGATCGTCGGCATAGAGCCCGACGCTGTGTTGATGGAGAGGATCAGCGAGAAGGTCATCCCCGCTTACGGCCTGGACCTCGAGCTTGTGGAGTCGAGCACCCCGGCGATGCTCTCCGAGCTCGATGAGGCCTACCGCGTGCGCGAGCCGATAGTCTTTCTGGCCTGGAGGCCGCACTGGATGAACGAGGAGTATGACTTCCGCTACCTGAAGGACCCTAAGAACGCGATGGGATCGCTCAACGATCCCAAGAGCCTTCATGCTATCTACCACGAGGACTTTAAGGAGGACGACCCCGCAGCCTACGCCTTGATCGACGCAATGAGACTCAACGAGGAGCAGATAGGTACGCTGGAGCTTCAGATAAACCACGCGGGTGACCCGAAGCAGGGCGTCCGCAACTGGCTTGAGGATCGGCAGAACCGAGAGACGGTGCAGCCCTGGATCTCGGCCGCCCGGGAGGCGCAGGAGTGACGGAGACCGGGAGCCGGATACTCCGGGGCCTCGGACGTCTGCGCATATTCTTTGCGCTCTCGCTGCCGGTAGCCGTAATGTCCTGCTCGCTAGCGGCGGGTTGCCAAGAAGAGTCGGGCTTCGCCGCGCCCAGGCAGGACGACCTCACCATCGGCTACGTGGAGTGGGACGAGAGCGTGGCGCTGGCGAACCTCACGAAGGTGGTTCTGGAGGATGAGCTCGGCTACGAGGTCGAGCTGCGGCGCGAGGCCCCCGACGAGGTCCTCCACGGCGTCGCCTCAGGGGAGCTGGACGCCTTTCAAGATCTGTGGCTCCCGACGCACGATGATCGCCTGCGCGAGGTGGAGGGCGAGGTGAAAGTCTTGAACCCGTGGCTGATCGGCACGACGCGCCAGAGCCTCGCCGTGCCCTCGTACGTGGGGGTCAGACGGCTGGACAGGTTGGGCACCACCGGGGCCGAGGAGGTATTCGGCACAGTTCCCGGGGGCGCCCCCGTGGAGATACCGGAGGAGTTCCTCGCCGCCTATCCGCTGGATAAGAGACTGGAACATGAGAGCGTCGAGGCGATGCTTGCGGACGCCGACCGCCTCTACCAAAAGGGAGAGCCCTTCGTGTTTATCGCCTACGCGCCGCACTGGATGAACGATGAGTACGAGCTCAATTACCTGGAACCATCGGACGATGAACTGAGCGGGCTGGTCCAGCCAGCCCGCCTGCACCCGGTCGCACGCAGAGGACTCGCCGCAGATGATCCGTTCGCCTACGCCTTCCTGGATGCGATCCTGCTCGCCAGCCACCAGGTTGTCGCCCTGGAACAGCAGATTCGCGCCGCCGAAGGCCCGGAGGAGGGTGCCCGCGCCTGGGCACAGAAGAACTCTGAGCTGGTCGAAACCTGGATCCAGACCGCTAAGAACCGCGCCGCAGACTAGAGGCTCCGCCCGGGCCGGTGGTGCTCAGAACCCCTCTGCTCTGCGGCAGCGTTCTCCGGCGCAGCCGCGCAGGCGGTCTAGTCTGCCCTCCAGGCTCCGTATGAGGTCCTCGGGGACGCTATCGTGCAGGCTCCGGGTCTGATGCGGGTCTTTCCGCAAGGAGTACAGCTCGCGCTCCCCGTTTGCGTACTCTACCCAGATGTGAGTTCTGGTGCGGACGGCCTCGTAGCGGGGTCTGCCACTCACCTCGTAGGCGACCGCCTCCGCGAGAAAGGCCGATCTCCAGCGCGAGGGCGACGGCGCTCCGGGACGCAGCAGCGGCGCGAAGGAACGGCCGTCCACGAATGACGGCGCGGAGACGCGCCCCAACTGCGCGAACGTGGGCGCGAGGTCGTTGTTCAAGACGATGTGCCGCCGCACGGTGCCCCTGGGCACGCCGGGACCGCGCACTATGAGTGGGACCCTCAGGTCCTGCTCGTAGGCGGACCACTTGCCCCGCTCCCTCCGGTGGTCGCCCATCGACCAGCCGTTGTCCGAGGTGAAGACGATGTAGGTGTCGTCGAGCTCTCCGGTCGCCTTCAGCGTACGCACCAGCCGCCCTATCAGGTCGTCTACGGCCAGCATCGAGCGCATGCGGTCGCGGTAGAGCGCGTCGATGCCCGCGATCTGGCGCTCGGTGAGCGGCTGCTGCCTGCGGATCCACGCGGGCTTGTCCGAGACATCCTCCTCGTTGAACGAGGGTGGGCGAGGCGCCTTGGCTCCCGGGAAGCGATCCGAGTAGCGAGGGGGCGGCTCGGCGGGAGCGTGAGGCGCCCTCGTCCCGATCCACATGAAGAAGGGCTCTCTGCCGCCTTTCATCTTCCTGATGAACCGGACGGCCCGGCTCGCCATCCAGTCTTCCGGGTAGGCGTCCTTCCAGCCGTTGGCGTACCACTCGTCCCATCCCGGGGGCACGGGAGGCTTGTACCCGTTCAGGTACTTCCCTATCTCTACCGTTCGGTAGCCGCCGTCGTCGAGCCAGGTCGCGACCGTAGACCTGTTCAGCCCCCGACGCACGAACCTCTCGTACCTGCCCCTCCGCGGTTCGTTGGTCAGGACGCCGTGGTTGTGCGAGTACTGCCCCCGCAGGATGGTCGCCCGCGACGGGCAGCAGAGCGAGGTCGTGGCGAAGGCGTTCTCGAAAGTGGTCCCCTGGTCGATGAGATAGCGCCTCAACTCGGGCATGCGCGAGATCGAGCCCGGACGGGCATCAAGGTCATCGGTGAGCACGAGGATGATGTTCGGCTTGGCCACTCTGGGCTGAGCCGCCGTAGGGCCCACCCCGCCGCAGACCCCGAGCAGCAACCCAACGGCTAAGGCCACGGAAGCCAACACGAGGCCCGCTCTTCTCACCTCTGAACCCCCCGAAGGACGAGACAAGGACGAACCGCCGCTACGGGAGCCAAGTATACATCAGGCCCGCACGAGGGTATGCAAAACCCCGGATGAACCGCCTCCTCCGCAGGCCTTCCTCGTACCCCGGTTGTTCCTTGACCAATAAACGAACATGTGTTACTAGTTTTTATGAGAGAACTTTGTTGCGAATTGTGCAACAAAGTCTGCGGAAGGGTAGTGAGGCTCTATGGCCTGCGGGAGGTAGAGGTGGAGACGGCGGCTGATGCGGTCGTGGTGGGGGCGGGGATCGTGGGGTGTGCCGTGGCGGAGCATCTGACGAGGCTGGGCCGGCGCGGCGTGGTGGTCTTGGAGGCGGGGGCGCTCTTTGAGGCTGGGGGATCCACGTCGCACGCGCCGGGGCTAGTGTTCCAGACCAACCCGTCGAAGACGATGAGCGAGTTCGCGAAGTATGGCGTCGGGCACTACTCGGAGCTTGCTCTGGACGGTGAGCCGTGCTTCTACGGGGTAGGCGGCCTGGAGGTCGCGGCGACGCCCGAGCGCTGGAAGGACCTGAAGAGAAAGCAGGGGCTTGCCGCGTCCTGGGGGATAGAGTCGTACCTGATCTCACCCGCTGAGTGTGCCGAGAAGGTGCCGCTGCTGAACCCCGGCAGAATCCTCGGCGGCTTCTTCGTCCCCTCCGACGGCGTCGCCAAAGGCGTGCGCGCCTCCGAGGCGATGGCCCGCGAGGCCGAGGCCCGTGGCGCAAGGTTCTACGGTGGGACCGAGGTTACCGGCATAGAGGTCAAGAACGGGCGCGTGCGGGCGGTCGAGACCACGCGGGGGCGTATAGAGACCGGGCTGGTCGTGAGCTGCGCCGGGATGTGGGGGCCGAAGATCGGACGCATGGTCGGCATGCAGGTACCGCTCTTGCCGATGCAGCACCAGTTCGTGTGGACCACACCGCTCGCGGAGCTGGAGGGAGAGAGGCGGGAGGTC
>JBFLXF010000025.1:0-10682 GCA_040757515.1 Actinomycetota bacterium | reverse complement strand
CTGATAATGAGAGCGTTCTACGGGATCGCGGGCCTTACGGTAGCGGTTCTCCAGCTCTTGTGTGCTCGCATGAGGCGACAACTCTAGTCTCTTTGGCATACCTATAGTCTACAACCGGATTCCGTATGAGCGGTGCAGCCGGGGCGAGCGTGAAGCAGGGACCGCTTGCGCTCTGCGGCTAGCCGACCGGATCCGTTAGTCCGCTATGGGACCCGAGCTCTTGCCTCTCAGACGCTGAATGGAGTAGTAGCCGGCGATGCCGAGCCGTGCAAGGCGCCCCCTGAAGGGGGCGAGATCCTTCTCGTGCGCCCCAACGTAGCGCTTCTCCTCGCCGCCAAACTTCTTCTTGAACTGGTAGACGCCCCAGAGCGGGTCTCCCTCGGCCGGTCTGCACGGGCCCCACATGTCGTAGCGGCGGGCCTCATGACGGCGAGCAAGGTTCATGACCTCGAACTGCGTGAGGTATGAAGCGTAGAGGTTGTCTCCCTCCTTTGCAGAGGCCCCATAGAGATAGTAAGCCTCCTCTCCGAAGGTCAGGATCGCGGCTCCCGCCAGCAGCTTTTCCTCTCCATCTCTGCGCGCTACGACGAGGTGGGCTGGCAGGTCGCGCATGAACTCCCGATAGTACTCGCGGGGACGCAGGGCGAATCTCTGCCTCGATGCAGTCGCCGCCAGAAGATCCAGGAACGCCTCCAGGTCCTCCGGACGCCCGGAGGCGGCGGCCACGACGCCTTCGCGGCGGGCGCGGCGCACGCCGTAGCGAGTGTCCTTGGGGAGTGCTTTTAGTTGTGCTTCTTCGTCGCCGAGGATCTCTACAATCCTGGTGCAGCGCGGCTGGACGGTGCTGGCACTCCTGGCGAAGCCCTTCAGCTGCAGGGCATCGTTCTCTTCGACGCGGGGCTCGACCCGGATCACGGCGGCGCCACGCTCACGGATCCGGAGAGCGACCTCCTCGACCGTCGCGGGCAGGCGCGCTTCGTCCATGCAGACAGGGCCGTGCGGGACGTAGGCTAGAGATCCCAATCCCGGAAGCGGCAGATCGCGCAGCAAGACCTGCGCCGCCGCGTCGCCTGCAGGGGAGAGTAGCCGCAGCGGACGCCAGCCGTGACGGCTGCGAAACTCGCCCCACTCCCAGGACTGGAGCACGCTCCCGCCGAGACGCTTGACTGCCCCATTCCAGGCCTTCTTCTCCTCGACTATCTTCAGAACAGTCTCACCTCCCGGAGGTTCCGCCCCGACGAGGGGCAATTATCCGGGAAGCGCGGGCCGCCATCAACGGGCGAGGCCCAGGGACTGGACCATGAGCTTGAAGTCCTGCGGGCGGCTCGCCGCCCGCAGAGCCTCCTCATACTCGACGCGGTCCTCCTCGATCAGCTTCAGGAGCGCCTGATCGTAGGTCTGCATCCCGTAGTACTCACCCTCGGAGATCGCCTGCTGGATCTGGCCGGTCTGGGCCGGGTCCATGATGAAGTCCTGGATGCGCCCGGTCGTCACCATCACCTCGCAGGCCGCTGCCCGCGCGCCGTCTCTGGTGCGCACCAGACGCTGCCCGATGATGCCCTTGAGCGTGCCGGCCAGCATGGTGCGCACCTGCCCGCGCTCGTGCGGCGGAAAGAGGTCTATCATGCGGTTGACCGTCTCGGTGGCGTCAACGGTGTGCAACGTGGAGAGAACCAGATGCCCCGTCTCGGCCGCGGAGAGCGCGATCTGGGCGGTCTCGGAGTCCCGGATCTCGCCGATCAAGATGATGTCCGGGTCCTGCCGCAATACTCTCCTCAATGCTCTGGCGAACGAGATGGTGTCGGCGCCGACCTCGCGCTGGTTTACGATGCTCTTGTGGTCCCGGTGCAGAAACTCTATCGGGTCTTCGATGGTGACGATGTGCTTCTGCAGCGAGCGGTTGACCAAGTCTATCATCGAGGCGAGCGTCGTGGACTTCCCGCTGCCTGTCGTCCCGGTAACCAGTATGATTCCGCGCTCCTCGAAGGCGAGCCTCCTTATGACCTCCGGCAACCCGAGATCCTCGAACCTCGGCACCCCGAAAGGGATGAAACGCATGACGATCGAGACCGACCCTCGCTGCCTGAACGCGTTGACCCGGAATCTGCCGACTCCCGCCACCGCGTAGGAGAAGTCCGCCTCCCCCTCGCGTTCGAACTCTGCGGCGAGGTTCTGCGGCAGTATCTCGCGAAGCATCGCCTCCGTGTCCCCGGACGTGAGCTCTCTGTACTCCTCAAGGCGCATCAATAACCCCCGTACACGCATCGCAGGCGGAGATCCCACCTTGAGGTGCAGGTCGCTGCCTCCCTCCTCAACCAGCCTGGATGCCAGCTCCTCTATCTTCTTGACCTCTGTCATCGCGACCTCCAAGCCGTAAGTTCCCCCACCTGTTAACGAATCTTTCTCCCAAATACCTTAGCCGCCGCTATTCCTCCGCCATCCGATCATACCCTCTCAAGAAAGCATCCATCTAAGCCTTAAACTTATCTAAACCTCAATCAATAGTTCAAAGAAAAAACCGACAACTTGAGGATTTGTCCGCTCGTCAAGATGTAGTGGTGTCCCTGTGTAGGATATTGCAGGTCTTGTGCGAGGGTGGGTGGGTGAGGGAGTTTTTGCCTTAGATAAGGGGAATCGGGGGGTTGCGCGGTACTCTTGGGGATGATAATTTCGCTGGCGAGCGGGCTGGATCGCGTCAGGGGCTCGGTTTAAAGCTTGGGTTGAGGCGCTCTGGCCCTCGCGGCGGACCTCACCGGCGGGGAGGGGCGGTGAGGTCCGGTGACGGGCTCCGAATGGGGCGGGGCCTTTTGAGTTGGGGCGCCTTTGCAGGTCTGCGGGCGCCCCTTCTTTGTTTATCCGCGCTTATCGACGAAGAGAGAGACGGCCGTGCTGGCGTAGGCGGTCAGCCAGTGCAAGTCCTCTTCGGTGAACGGCTCTGTGGAGTTGCGGGTGGCGTAGACGATACCGACGGGACGTTCGGTGTTCATTATCGGGACGGCGAGCGAGTTGGCGAAGCGGGCGTTCGTTCGGGCCTGAGGGAGGCGGCGTGGGCCGGTCACGGCGAGGGTGGGCTGGTGGGTGCTGGCGACCATCTCGATCAGACCCCTGTCAGTAGCGGTAAGCTCCCGGTGGCCGTCCCCGAGCGTCGAGAGCTCGGGAAGGCGCAGGAAGCCGGCCCAGTCCGCCTTGAGCTCGTGCCGGATCTCCTCGGCTATCTCCTCTGGCGGGGCGTGGGGGTCCAGGCTCTTCGGCAGCGAGGGCCTGAAGACCAGACGCGAGGAGAGCAGGAAGTTCACGCTCGTCCCGGCCAGGATGCCCAGGAAGTTGAAGAAGACATAGTAGGGAAAGTCGGCGGTTACGTACTTCAGCAGCGGGTAGTAGACGGCGAAGTTCGCTCCAATGCCCATGATGGCGACCGGGTAGGCGAGCGCTCCCCTTAGCAGGAAGTGAATCCGGCTGGAGTGACGCACGTCGCGCCAGGTGAAGGCATTGTTCAGCAGAAAGTTGCTCAAGATTGAGATCCCCACCGCGAACATCCAGGCTATAACCTTGTGGGCGTCGAAGTACTCGGCCAGGATCACGAGCGTCGCCATGTTCACCAGTACGCCCGAGGCCCCGACCATCGCGAACTTCCAGAAGCGCCCCGCCGACGGCACGTACCAGAACAGGCTCAGGATGTGTGCCAGGTACTCGAGACCCTGTCTCAGCGTCGCCTTCGAGACGCCCGCGTTGCGCGCCCGGAACGAGAACGGCGCCTCCACCACCTTCAGTTCCGGGGCGCAGACCAGTATCTCCAGCAGAACCTTGAACCCGGTGGGCCGGAACTGTATGCCGGAGATGGCGCGGTTCCGTACCAGAAAGAAGCCGGTCATCGGGTCGCTGGTCTTGCGCGCCTCCCTGAAGACGAGCTGTGCCAGATACTTGCTACCTAAAGAGACCGCCCGCCGCAGCGGCCCGGAGAGTCCCTCGTAATCACCGCCCTTCGCATAGCGGCTCGCCACCACCACATCCGCTCCGGTACGCTGCGCAAGCTTTAGCATCTCCCGCACCTTCTCCGGCGGGTGCTGGAGGTCGGCGTCCATGACGCAGGTGTACTCGGTGGCTCCGGAGACGGTCTCTATGCCGGTCGTCACCGCCGTCGAGAGCCCGCCTCTCCGCTCGTGCTCCTGCCGGTGGATGAGGGAGATGCGCCCGTCTTCTTCTGCGAGCCTCCTTATTATCTCCGGAGTCTTGTCGGTGGAGTCGTCCACAAAGACGACCCTGTAGTCTATCCCCGCGAGGCTCTCGCGAAGCTCGCCCACCAGCTTCGGAACGTTCTCGGCCTCGTTGCGCGTCGGGACGACCAGCGTAAGATGTGCCCCGCCGGGGCTCGTGCTCGTCTGATCGCCGGACAGAACCCGCTCTCTAGCTCCCATAGCCGCTCTAGGCTAGCACATCGGGTAAAGGCTTAGATACCACGTGTAAACTTGCGCTGAGAGCTTCTTTGTAGGAGGTCTGTGATGAGTGAGCCCGAGAGGGAGCGAGCACACGTCCGCGTCTCCGGCAGGGTGCAGGGGGTCTTCTTCCGAGACTCCGCCCGCCAGAAGGCCGCTGAGCTGGGGCTCGCCGGCTGGATCACAAACCTGCCCGACGGCCGCGTCGAGGCAGTCTTCGAGGGACCACCAGAGGCAGTGCGCGAGGCGGTCCGCTGGTGCGGTGAGGGACCGCCCCACGCCGAGGTAGAGGGCGTCGAGACCGACTTCGAACCCGCCCGCGGAGACCTCGACGGCTTCGAGGTGCGGTGAGGCGCGCTATCCCGGAGGACCTGCTGCTCATGCTCGAGGAGCAGGGCGTCTCCGTCGTCGGAGAGCGCGAGATACAGGGCGCAACCCAGTATGTCCTCGCGCGTGGCTCTGAGGAGGCTATTCTGAACGTCTACTCGACGGGCAGAGTTCTCGAAGGCGGAAGGGCCTCCGGCCTGCGCGACCTGCTGCGCGACTGGCGCGTCTCACGCTCCGGCGCACCCATCCGCCGGAAGCAGGCCGGGGCCCCGCTGCCCGCTCCGAATCCGACGCCGCGCATCGGAACGGACGAGGCCGGCAAGGGAGACTACCTCGGACCGCTGGTCGTTGCGGGAGTGAGGGTGCTCGGCGCGCAGGAGGACCGGCGACTGCGCGAGATCGGGGCCCGCGACTCCAAGCTGCTCACCATGGAGCGAGTGCGGCGCCTGGCTGCCGGAATAGAGAAGACGCTCGGTCCAGAGAACCTGCGCGTCGTCGCGCTCTCTCCCAGAGAGTACGAGGCGCGGCGCGGGGCGGCCGGAGGTAATGTCAACCGGCTCCTGGCGGAGCTGAACGCCGGGATCATAAGTGAACTTAAAGCCGACGTTGAGCTTGCAGTGGTGGACGCCTTCGGGAAGAAGGCGGAGGAGTATCTGGAGCCGTTGGTGCCGGAAGGTGTGAGGCTGGACGTGAGACCGAGAGCGGAGGACGATGCAGCGGTGGCGGCGGCCTCCGTGCTCGCCCGGGCGCGATACCTGGAGGAGATGGACCGGCTCTCGGAGCTGGTCGGCTTTGAGCTGCCGCGGGGTTCGACTCACGTTCTGGAGGCGGCGCGCAGGGTCTACGAGGAGTTCGGGCTGGAAGGCCTGAGGGAGATCGCTAAGGTGCACTTCGCCACCACGGAGAGGGTGGTGAGCATGGCGCAGAGGTCCGGTGAAGGAGGGTGAGATGATAGATCTCCGCAGCGACACCGTGACGCGCCCCACGC
This sequence comes from Actinomycetota bacterium, assembly GCA_040757515.1. Taxonomy (GTDB): domain Bacteria; phylum Actinomycetota; class Rubrobacteria; order Rubrobacterales; family Rubrobacteraceae; genus JBFLXF01. The sequence goes on along the minus strand of JBFLXF010000025.1, from coordinate 4,934 downwards.
AGGAGATGCGTCGGGCGATGGTCGAGGCCGCCGTGGGAGATGACGTCTTCGGCGAGGATCCGACCGTCAACCGCCTCGAGGAGTACGTGGCCGATCTTCTAGACAAAGAGGCCGCCCTCTACGCGCCCTCGGGGACGATGACGAACCAGATCGCCATCCATATCAACACCCGGCGCGGCGATGAGGTGCTCTTGCATGAGGACGCTCACATCTTTAACTACGAAGCCGGAGCCCCGGCCCTGCTCTCCGGCGTGCAGATACGTCCCCTCCCAGGCGAGGGAGGCGTCGTCTCTCCCGGCGCCCTCCGCGCCGCCGTACGCCCGGAGAACGTCCACTTCCCCAGGCCCCGTCTCCTCTGCCTGGAGAATACCCACAACGCCGCCGGAGGAAAGGTCTACCCGCTCGACGATTTCGCCGCCACCGCTGAAGAAGCCCGGAACCTGAACCTCAAGGTTCATTTAGATGGCGCCCGTCTCTTCAACGCGCAGGCGGCGACCGGCATCCCCGCGCGCGAGTGGTGCGCGCACGCCGATACGGTCTCGGTCTGCTCCTCGAAGGGTCTCGGCGCCCCGGTGGGCTCCTTGCTCGCGGGCGATGCGGAGATCATCCGCGAGGCACGTCGGGCGCGCAAGGCCTTCGGCGGCGGGATGCGGCAGGCCGGTGTGATCGCCGCAGGTTCCCTCTATGCCTTCGAGAATCACGTAGATCGCCTCTCCGAGGACCATGAGCGTGCGCGAAGGCTCGCCCGCGGCCTGCGCGACGCCGGCTACCGGGTCGAGGAGCCGGAGACCAATATCGTGCTGCTCGCGACCGAAGACCAGCAGAGCCTCATTCGTGCCCTCGCCGCCGAGGGCGTCCTCGCCACCCCCGGCAGGGCCGGCTACGTTCGCCTCTGTACCCACCTCGACGTCAATGACAGAGATATAGATGCAGTCGTCGAGGCCGCCCGTCTCGCCGCAGGGGTCGCCGGGCGTTGAGTGGCGTGGAGATATCGCCGGCTACCGGCGATGCTCTGGTCGAGCCTCTGAGACTCCTCGAACGCTGGCTGAGAGACGGCGAGCCGGTGCCCGAAGCCTTCGAGCGGTGGTTACGCGCCGCTGTGGAGGCCGGAGTCTACGAGGTACTCGTCGCCAGAACGGAGGGCCGCGTGGTCGGTGTGGCCGTCACCGCATACCGGCTCAGCTTCTCTTTGGGCGGCCCCTTCGCCAGCGTGGAAGGGCTCTACGTAGAGCCAGAGGCGCGGCGACGGGGCGTCGGCCGGGCGCTACTGGAGACCGCGGCCGAACGCTGTTCGAAACGTGGCGTCTCTTATGTTGAAGCTCAGGTAGAGAGTAAGGAGGCTGCGGTATTCTACCGGACGCTAGGCTACGAGGAGGAGCGTGACGTCCGGGTATTCTCGCGGTCTTATGTCCTGTAGGCTGTTTGCGGGGTGCTCTATTCGTCTGTGGGCCGGAGCTCCAGGAGGTTGTAGATGGAGACCTCGCGGAAGCCGAGGTCCCGGTAGAACTTGCGGCCCCGCTCGTTGGCGGCGGCGACCTGCAGGGAGACTCCGCTTGCGTCCCTCTCCCTGGCCCACTCCTTGACCGCTTCGATGAGGGCGCGACCGACACCGAGGTTGCGGTACTGCGGGTCCACGAAGACGTCGTCCACAGAGGCCCAGGTCTTCGGCTGGAAGGCGGGGGAGCCCTCTCGCAGCTCGCCGGAGATGAAGCCGATGATACGCTCTCCGCAGGCGGCCACGAAGAGGAACGAGTGGCCGCCTGCGGAGAGGTCGGCGAGAAAACGGCGCATCATCCGCTCCGCGCCGGGAGCTGTGGCGTAGACCTCGTCGTATGCGGTGTGCTCCTCGGCGCTTTGCATCCAGAGGTGGGCGGCTGCGGCGGCGTCCTCCCGCCTGCCGGGACGGATCGTGAAGCCCTTCTCGGTCACGCGCCCTATCCTAACCGATGCGCCGGATGTTTCCCGGAAGGGGTATGATCCGGGGCATACGGGCGCGAGGAGCGAGAGCCGCGTGGCAGAGAAGGGACAGAGGTTCTGGGAGGTAGACGCCGCCCGCGGCGTCGCCATCCTCATGATGGTCGTCTACCACACCGCCTATGACCTCGACGTCTTCGGCGGCTATCCGCTGGACTCCACCTCCGGCTTCTGGAGTCTCTTCGCGGATCTCACGGCGGCCGCATTCCTGTTTCTCGTCGGCGTCTCGCTCTCCATAAGCCACCGGCGGGCGAGGGAGAGAGGGGAGGAGCGATTCGCCCGGTACCTCCTCAGGGGCTCGAGGATCTTCGGCTACGGGATGCTTCTGACCCTCTTCTTCTGGCTGTTTGACCTCGGGGTGGTGACGTTCGGGATACTGCACCTGATCGGGGCCTCCATCGTCCTCGCCTACCCGTTCCTTCCCTACCGTGTGCCGAACCTCCTCGCCGGGCTGCTCGTCATCGCGGCCGGGGCGGCGATGATGGCCTACGGCGTCTCCTCGGCGAGCCCCTGGCTGCTCCCTCTGGGCGTCGTGCCGGAGGGCCTCTCCATGCCCGACTACCGGCCGCTTCTGCCCTGGTTCGGCGTGGTCCTCGTAGGGCTGTTCGCCGGCAACGCGGTCTACGCAGGAGGGGGGAGGCCGGATCTCTTCGGTTCCGGGGTTCCGGCGATTGCCAGGCTCCTGCTGCCGTTAGGGCGTAACTCGCTGTTCATCTACCTGGTGCACCAGCCGGTCATCGTCGCCCTGCTCTCCCTCGCGGGCGTTATAGACACCGGCTTGTTCTGAGCCGCCTTTCCTTTTCGGCGCGCGAACGGTAGAGTTATGGGCGCCGGGTAGGCGAGCGATGATGGAGGGAGCCTGCAGCGAGAGCATAAGCGTTCTGTAAGATTCCGGTAAGCCAGACCATCGAGCTTACGGGCGGAGGAAAACCAGCAAGCGCCAGGACTCCGGAGAACCCGGAGTTGACGAGGCAGACGTTCATCGAAAGATTCGGCGGATGCGTCTCGGCCCTCGGGCGGTCGTAAGGGTGGCGACAAATCCCGGCGGCGACGCCGGGGACAAAACGTCTCCCGGGCCCGGTAAGGCTTCTCCTTTCTTCCTCGCCCTTCTTCGACGGTCGAGCGTTGGTCAAGAGAGGGAGGTGTGCCGTGTGCGGCATAGTGGGTTACGTCGGCAGAGAGGGGTGTGTGGAGGTTCTCATGGAGGGCCTCAGGCACCTGGAGTACCGGGGTTATGACTCGGCGGGGCTCGCCCTGCAGACGGGGAGCGGTGTAGAGAGGATCCGGGCCGTAGGTCCGCTTGCGAACCTCGCCGGTGCTGTGGGCGAGCGCAACGGCGAGTTCTCGCGCGTGAGGTGCGGCATAGGGCACACCCGTTGGGCGACCCACGGACGTCCGAGCGAGGAGAACGCACACCCGCACACCGGCGGGGCGGGATCTGTGGCGGTGGTGCACAACGGCATCATCGAGAACTTCGCGGAGATAAAGGCAGAGCTGGTGGACCGCGGCGTCGCCTTCGCCTCCGAGACCGACACCGAGGTGATAGCGCACCTGATCGCCGAGGGCGTCGAGGCGGGCGGGACGCTACGCGAGGCCCTGCGCGGGGCGCTGGAGCGTCTGGAGGGGTCGTTCGCGGTGGCCGCCGTGAGCGCGAGGGAGCCGGATACCGTGGTCGCCGCCCGCCGGCAGAGCCCGCTCGTGGTGGGCCTGGGCGACGGGGAGAACTTCGTGGCGAGTGCGGTGCAGGCTCTGCTCGGTCGCACCCGCGACTTCATCGTCGTCGAGAACGGGGAGATAGCGGAGATTACGGCCGGGTCGGCGAGGATCTTCGGACCGGGCGGCGAGCCCGTGGAGCGTGAGCCCTTCGCCGTGGATTGGGACGCCGGGGCGGTAGAGCTCGGAGGCTACGAGGACTACATGAACAAGGAGATCCACGAGCAGCCAGGCGCCCTGCGCGCCACCCTCTCGGGCCGCCTCTACGCCGACGGGCGGGTGGACCTCTCGGAGGTGGGGCTAGATCTCTCCGGTGTGGAGCGGGTCGTCGTCGTGGCGTGCGGCACCGCCTACCACGCGGGGCTCTTGGGCAGGGCGGCCATAGAGGGGCTCGCCCGCGTGCCCGTCGAGGTTGCTGTGGCGAGCGAGTACCGCTACTCGGACCCCATAGGCGACGAGAGGACGCTCGTCGTCGCCGTGAGCCAGAGCGGGGAGACGACCGACACTCTGGCGGCCATAGAGACGGCGCGGGGCTTCGGGGCGAAGGTGCTCGCCGTGACCAACACCCGCGGCTCGCTCATCACGCGCGAGGCCGACGCGGTGCTCTTCACGGAGGCCGGGCCGGAGATAGCGGTGGCCTCCACCAAGGCGTTCGTCACCCAGATCGCCGTCCTCTACCTCCTCGCCCTGGAACTGGCCCGCCTGAGGGCCGCGCGGCCGGAGGAGGAGCTGCTCGAGCTGGGCCGCGGCCTGCGGCGGACGCCCGAGAAGGTCGAGGAGGCGCTCGAGATGCTGGAGGGGCGCGTCGAGGAGGCGGCGGCGCTCTTTGCGGACGCGCGTTGCTCGCTCTTTCTCGGCAGGAGGGAGGCGTACCCGGTCGCGCTGGAGGGGGCGTTGAAGCTCAAGGAGATCTCCTACCTCCCCTGCGAGGGGTACCCGGCGGGCGAGATGAAGCACGGCCCCATAGCTCTCGTGGACGAGCGCTGCCCGGTCGTCGCCGTCATCGGCGAGGGGCTCGTGCGGGAGAAGACCCTCTCCAATGTCGAGGAGACGGTGGCCCGCGGTGCGAGCGTCGTCGCCGTGGCCCGCGAGGACGACGATGCCGCGCGCAGGGTGGCCCGCGTCCTGCTCCCCGTCCCCGAGGCCCCGGAGCTGGCGCGCCCCATCGTCGCCGCCGTCCCTCTGCAGCTTCTGGCTTACCGCGTCGCCAGGGATCGTGGTCTTGACGTGGACAAGCCCCGCAACCT
>JBFLXF010000024.1:0-10885 GCA_040757515.1 Actinomycetota bacterium | reverse complement strand
AGGGGCCGTAGACCCGGTAACCGTAGAGGAGGCCGGGACGGGCGTCGGGGAGGTAGCAGTGCCAGATCTGGTCGGTGTGCTCCCGGATCCCGATCCGCTCGACCTCTCTCTTGCCCGACGCGTCGAAGAGGCACAGCTCCACCTTCTCCGCGTTCTCGGAGAAGAGAGCGAAGTTCACGCCCTCCCCGTCCCACGTCGCGCCCAAAGGGTATGGCTCGCCCGGCCACACGACGGTCTTTCGCTTTCCGTTCGTTATCACCGCAGGGGTGGTCCTTTCTCCCGAGCCGTCGGCCTCCCGTCGTCAGGACGGACGCCGGACGCCGTACGCTGACGGCTTCAACACTATGGTCGCAAGCGGCGGCAGCGTGAGCGGGAGGGAGAAGGGCCTGCCGTGAGCCCCCGTCCCGTCGGCCTCCACGCCGCCGTTGCCGACGCCGCTTCCGCCGTAGCGGGCGTCGTCGGTGTTTAGGACCTCCTCGTAGCGCCCGCCCTCCGGGACGCCGATGCGGAAGTCGTGCCGCACGACCGGGGTGAAGTTCGAGACCACCACGACGAAGTCCTGCGGGTTTTTACCACGCCGGAGGAAGGAGAAAACGCTGTTGTCCCGATCCCCGCCCTCGATCCACTCGAAACCCCCGGGCTCGAAGTCCACCTCGTGGAGCGGGGGCGTCGCCGCGTAGAGAGCGTTCAGGTCTTTCACGAGCTCCCGCACGCCCCGGTGCATGGGGTTGCCGAGGAGGTGCCAGTCGAGGGCGGCGTCGTGGTTCCACTCGCGCTCCTGGGCGAACTCCCCGCCCATGAAGAGGAGCTGCTTGCCGGGGTGAGCGTACATGAAGCCGTAGTAGGCGCGCAGGTTCGCGAAGCGCTGCCACTCGTCGCCGGGCATCCGCCCGAGGAGACTCCGCTTGCCGTGGACCACCTCGTCATGAGAGAGCGGGAGGACGAAGTTCTCGTTGAAGGCGTAGATCAGGCCGAAGGTCATCTTGTCGTGGTGGTAGCGGCGGTGTATCGGGTCCTCCTGCATGTACTGGAGGGTGTCGTGCATCCAGCCCATGTTCCACTTGTACCCGAACCCGAGGCCCCCCATCGAGGTCGGGCGGCTGACCATCGGCCAGGCCGTGGACTCCTCGGCTATCGTGGTGGCGCCGGGGTGCTCGGCGTAGACCAGCTCGTTCATCCGCCGGATGAAGGCGACGGCCTCGAGGTCCTCGTTGCCGCCGTACTCGTTGGGGACCCACTGGCCCTCCTCGCGCGAGTAGTCCAGGTAGAGCATGGAGGCGACGGCGTCCACCCGCAGCCCGTCTATGTGGTACTCCGAGAGCCAGAAGAGGGCGTTCGCGAGCAGGTAGTTGCGCACCTCGTTGCGCCCGTAGTTGAATACGAGGGTGCCCCAGTCCATGTGCCGCCCGCGGCGGGGGTCGGCGTGCTCGTAGAGGTGGGTGCCGTCGAAGAGGCCGAGGCCGTGCTCGTCCTCCGGGAAGTGGGCCGGGACCCAGTCCATGATCACCCCGATCCCGGCCCGGTGGAAGGCGTCCACGAGCGCCTTGAAGTCGTCGGGGGTCCCGAAGCGGCTCGTCGGGGCGAAGAGCCCTATCGGCTGGTAGCCCCAGGAGCCGTCGAAGGGGTACTCGGTCGGCGGCAAGAACTCGACGTGGGTGTAGCCCATCTCCTCGACGTAGGGGACGAGCTCCCCGGCGAGCTGTTGGTAGGTGTAGTAGGTGCCGTCGGGGTTCCGGCGCCAGGAGCCGAGGTGGACCTCGTAGATCGCCATCGGCGAGTCGAGGGCGTTGCGTTCGGCCTGCCGGCGCTCCATCCACCCGGCGTCGCCCCACTCGTAGCGCCCCAGGTCGTGGACGATCGAGGCGGTCGCGGGCGGCCTCTCCGAGCGGAAGCCGAAGGGGTCGGCCTTCAGGGGGAGAAGATCACCGCTTGCGCCCTTTATCTCGTACTTGTAGACCGCGCCCTCCCCGACTCCGGGGACGAAGATCTCCCAGAGCCCCACGCCGGGGTGCCTGCGCATCACGTGCCTGCGCCCGTCCCAGTGGTTGAAGTCCCCGACGACGGAGACGCGCCGGGCGTTCGGGGCCCAGACGGCGAAGACGGTGCCCGCGACGCCGTCGAGCGTCGTAGGGTGGGCGCCGAGCTTCTCGTAGAGCCTTAAGTGGTTGCCCTCGCCGAAGAGGTAGAGGTCCTGCTCCCCGAGGGTGGAGCCGAAGCGGTAGGGGTCCTCGAGCTCCCCCTGTAGGCCGCTCTCCCACGCGACGCGCAGCCGGTAGGGCTCGCGGCCCGAGACGGGGCCGGCGAAGAGCCCGTCGGGGTGGACGCGCTCGAGCGCGCCCAGGGAGGAGCCGTCGCGCGCCGAGACGACCTCCACCTCCACCGCCCCGGGGAGGAAGGCGCGGACCACGGGGGTACCGTCCTCCTCATGCGGACCGAGGACGGAGAAAGGGTCCGGGTGGTCGCCGGCCACGATGGAGCGGACGGCCTCTTGGTGGATCACTGCTCCTCCTCTCCGACGAGCTCCAGAATGCCGCGGACCGGGATGCCGATCCAGTCCGGCCGGTTGTCCAGCTCGTAGCGGATCTCGTACAAAGCCTTCTCAAGGGTGAAGAGCTCTATGAGCGACCTGGCGTGCTCCTCGTCCTCAGGGTAGGAGGCCGCCTCGCGCGCGCCCTCGACGTAGCCGGCGAGGAACGCCTCCCTGGTGCGCCTCTCCCAGAGCGCGACCCACGGCTCGAGGTCCCCGAGCTCCTCCTCGCGCTCGGAGCCGAGGCCGGCGAGCGCGGAGCGGGCGGCGTAGTTGAACGAGCGCAGCATCCCGGCCACGTCGCGCAGCGGGGAGTGCTTGCGGCGCCGCTCCTCGAGCGGGCGGGCCGGCTCGCCCTCGAAGTCTATGATCTGGAAGTCGTTGCCGACCACGAGAACCTGCCCGAGGTGGTAGTCTCCGTGGTGGCGGGTCTTCACCGCGCCGAAGCCCCCCTTCGAGATGGCCCTTATGCGCTCGGTGAGATCCCTGCGCAGCCCGAGCAGCTTCTCGGCGTCCCCCCGCACCTCCTCGGGGAGCCGCCCCTTGCGGCGGCGGAGCATGTCCAGGGTGCGCCGCAGCTCGGCGAGGACGCCCTCGGCCCAGCCCGCGACCTCCTCAGGGGAGGCCTCCTCCGGCGCGAACGCCGGGTCGTCGGTCGGCGCGGCGAGGGCGGCGTGCAGCTCGCCGGTGCGCAAGCCGAGAGTACGTATGAGGCTCTCGAAGAAGGCGTCCTCGACCTCCAGCTCCTCGCGCTCGGTCTCCTCGCTCTCCTCGAGGCTCCAGGTCGTGGCGAGGCGGTTCTCCAGGTAGCGGTCCAGGTAGTCCAGAGTGAAGGTCCAGCCGTCGCCCTGGTTCGGGACGAAGCCCTGCAGTAGCCCGAGGGTGGTGAACTGTCCGTCGGCGCCCTCGTACTCGATAGCGCCCGCGAGCGGCGGGACGTTCGCGAAGCGCGCCTCTTCGGTGAGGTAGCGCCCGATCTCCAGGTCCGGGTTCGTGCCCTTCTGCAGACGGCGGTATGCCTTGAGGATCAGACGTTCACCCAGGATGACGGAGGTGTTCGTCTGCTCCCCAACCCTGCGGGTGGCGAGCCCGGAGACGCCCTCACCGCCGAGGAGTTCCTCGAAGACGTCGGTGCTGGTGAAGTGGATCCGGCCCTCCCCGATGGCGAGGTCCCGGTTCTCCCGGATGAAACCGACGACGCTGCGGCAGAAGTCTTCGTCGGTCATCGCGTCGTAGAGGACGCCCATCCGGTTGCGGCGCCGGAGCTTGGTGAGCGCGTGCGGCAAGAAGGCGGCGGCGCCGTCCTCGGTGCCGTCCTCCCAGGATACGGCGAGCGGCAGGAAGTAGAGCTGCGGGAGGGCCTCCCCCTCCCCATCACCGACGTAGACGCGCAGCAGCATCAGGACGAAGTTCTCGCCCACGCCGGTCTGGGCCGCGATCTCGACGCGCTCAATCTCGCCGCCCTTGCCGGCGAACCACCGGCGCCCCCGCAGAAAGCCCGGCAGCGCCTCTCTCTCCAGCTGGGCGATGGCCCGCGGCGGGAGACGCAGAGGCGCCCGGTGCGCCCTGCTGGCAGGCTCCCGGCCGGCAGGGAGCACTACCACCGGCAGTTCCATGAGCAGCGGGCTCTCCTCGTGCCAGCTCGGGGCCGGAACCTCCTCCGGATCGGCCAGGCGGAACCAGTAGAAGCTGTGTCCCGGCAGGGTGAGCAGGTACGGCAGATCCCCGAGCGGCGGGAAGGCGGTGCCGCCGAGCAGCTCCACCGGCACCCGGCCGCGGAAGCGCGAGAGGTCCAGCTCAACCGGCTGCGCCGAGCGCGAGAGGTTGGCGACGCAGAGTATGGACTCCTCGTCGTGCTCGCGGAGGTAGGCCAGGATCTTGCGGTTGCCCGGGTGCAGGAACTCGAGGGTGCCCCTGCCGAACGCCTTGTGCGCCTTGCGGACCGAGATCAGGCGCTTCATCCAGTTGAGGAGGGAGCCGGGGTTGCGGCTCTGGGCCTCGACGTTGAGCGCCTCGTAGCCGTAGACCGGGTCCATGATCGGGGGGAGGTACAGCCGGTGCGGGTCGGCGCGCGAGAAGCCCGCGTTGCGGTCGGAGGTCCACTGCATCGGGGTACGCACGGCGTCCCGGTCCCCGAGGAAGACGTTATCGCCCATCCCGATCTCGTCGCCGTAGTAGATGATCGGGGTGCCCGGCATGGAGAAGAGCAGGCTGTTGAGGAGCTCTATGCGGGGCCGGTCGTTCTCCATGAGCGGGGCGAGCCTCCGCCGGATGCCGAGGTTTATCCGCATCCTGGGGTCGTGAGCGTAGACCTCATACATGTAGTCGCGCTCTTTGTCGGTGACCATCTCCAGGGTCAGCTCGTCGTGGTTCCTTAGGAAGATACCCCACTGGCAGACCTCGGGAATCTCAGGGGTCTGGGCCATGATCTCCACGATGGGATGGCGATCCTCCTGCGCGACGGCCATGTAGATGCGCGGCATCAGGGGGAAGTGGAAGGCCATGTGACACTCGTCGCCGTCGCCGAAGTACGGGAGCACGTCCTCGGGCCACTGGTTCGCCTCTGCGAGAAAGAGGCGGTTCTCGTAGTGGGCGTCCATCTCGGCGCGCATCCTCTTTAGAACCTCGTGCGTCTCGGGGAGGTTTTCGCAGTCGGTCCCCTCGCGCTCTATGAGGTAGGGGATCGCGTCGAGCCTGAGCCCGTCCACCCCCGCGTCGAGCCAGAAGCGCATCACGCGCATGATCGCCTTGAAGACCTGCGGGTTGTCGTGGTTGAGGTCGGGCTGGTGGGAGAAGAAGCGGTGCCAGTAGAACTGCCCGGCGACCTCGTCCCAGGTCCAGTTGGAGCTCTCGGTGTCGGTGAAGATGATGCGGGCGTCCTCGTAGCGGTCCGGGGTGTCGCTCCAGACGTAGAAGTTGCGCCTCGCGGAGCCCTTCGGGGCCCGGCGCGCCCGCTGGAACCAGGGGTGTTGGTCGGAGGTGTGGTTGATGACCAGCTCGGTTATGACCTTCAGGCCTAAAGCGTGCGCCCGGCGCACGAAGGCGCGGAAGTCGCGCTTGGTGCCGTAGTCGGGGTGGACGTTCTTGTACTCGGAGATGTCGTAGCCGTCGTCGCGCATCGGCGAGGGGTAGAAGGGCATCACCCAGATAGCCGTTACGCCCAGATCCTTTATGTAGTCGAGGCGCTGCATCAGGCCCTTGAAGTCCCCGATGCCGTCGTTGTCCGAGTCGTAGAACGCCTTTACGTGGACGTGGTAGATGATCGCGTCCTTGTACCAGAGCGGGTCCTCGCGCGCCTCCTGAGCGGCGGGCGCCGCGCTGCGGGGCGAGAGCTGCGTCACTGTCCGGCCCTCCTTATCCGGAAGATCTCCGCCGGGTTCACCTGCGGCACCAGCCTCACCCAGAACCAGCTCCCGCGCGCCGGGATCTGGCGGCCGGAGATCAGCTCTTCGGCGACGTAGTCCTCGTCCTCGCCGATCCCGAGCTCCCACAAGGGGAACTGCACGTGCGTGTCGTGCGGGGCGTGCGGGTCGAGGTTGACGGCGACGAAGACGGCGTTCTCGCCGCTCTTCTTGCCGTAGAAGAGGATGTTGTCGTCCGGCGCCTCGTAGAACTCCAGGTTGATCAGCTCGTGCAGCGCCGGATTCTCGCGCCGGATCTCGTTTATCTTGCGCACGTAGTCCTTTATGTTCCCCGGCCTCTCCCAGTCCCAGACCTTGTACTCGTAGACCTCGGAGTCCTGGTAGTAGACGGTCGTGCCCGGCTCGCCTCTCGGGGTGTTCTCGCACAGCTCGTAGCCGTTGTAGATGCCGTAGGTCGGCGAGAGGGTAGCGGCGAGTACCAGCCGCATCATGAACGCGGGACGCCCCCCGAACTGCAGGACGTGAGGCAGGATATCGTGGGTGTTGGCGAAGAAGTTGGGGCGCATGTACTCCTTCGGCCAGTCCTTCGTGAGCTCCGTGAGGTACTCGATGAGCTCCCACTTGGTGTTGCGCCAGGTGAAGTAGGTGTAGGACTGGGTGAAGCCGAGCTTGGCGAGGAGCCGCATCACCTTCGGGCGGGTGAAGGCCTCGGAGAGGAAGATGACCTCCGGGTGCTCCTCCTGCACCTCCCTTATGAGCCACTCCCAGAAGGTGAACGGCTTGGTGTGAGGGTTGTCCACCCGGAAGATCTTGACGCCCTGAGAGACCCAGAAGAGGACCACGTCGAGCCACTCGCGCCACAGGCCCTCCCAGTCCTCACAGTAGAAGTCCACGTTGACGATGTCCTGGTACTTCTTCGGCGGGTTCTCGGCGTACTTGATCGTGCCGTCGGGCCGCCACCTGAACCACTCGGGGTGCTCCTTTATGTACGGGTGGTCGGGCGACGCCTGGATCGCGAGGTCGAGCGCCACCTCCATCCCGTGCTCGCGCGTGGCCTCGACGAAGCGCCGGAAGTCCTCGAGCGTCCCCAGGTCGGGATGCACGGACTTGTGCCCCCCCTCCTCGCTCCCGATGGCGTAGGGGCTACCCGGGTCGCCGGGCTCGGCGGTGAGCGCGTTGTTGCGGCCCTTGCGGTTCGTGTGGCCGATGGGGTGGATCGGGGTCATATACAGCACATCGAAGCCCATGTTTGCTATCTCGGGCAGGCGGGCCTCGGCCTCCCGGAAGGTCGCACTCCGGCCCGGCTCGGTGCCCTGGGAGCGGGGGAAGATCTCGTACCACGCTCCGTAACGTGCCCGCTCCCGGTCCACGACGACCTCGAGCCTCTTGCCGTAGGTGGTCGCGAGCGAGCGGTCCGGGTGCTCCCGCATCAGCTCGCGAACCTCACCGGAGCGCAGCAGGGCGAGCCGTCCCTCGTAATCCGCCTCGTCGAAGGCGGCGAGCGTCTCGGCGAGGCGCTTGTCCCCGGAGCGCTCGAAAGCCTCCTCGACGAGCCCGCGCCCCTCAAGGAGCTCAACGTCCACCCGCTGGCCGTCGTCCACCTTCTTGCCCGTGTCGCGCCGCCACGTCTCGAACTCGTCGAGCCACGCCTCGACGGTGTACTCGTAGCGACAGTTCTTCGTCAGGTCGAAGCTTCCGGTCCAGCGGTCGTTCTCGTGGAGGCGCATCGGCGTCTCATGCCAGCGCCGGGTGCCCTTCTCGCGGTACTTCACCACGGCGGCGAGCAGGTCGTGGCCCTCCTTGAGGATGTCCGCCCAGACCTCCAGCCGGTCGCCGACCTCCCGCTTTACCGGGTAGCGTCCGCAGTCGAGCTCCGGGTAGACGTCCTCTACGACGACCGACCTCAAGGCATCTCGAACCAATCGCACTCCGACCCTCTTCTCGTCTAAGCTACGCATCAACCGGGTAGGATACCGACACATTTTCGCGATTCAAACCGTACGCAGAGGAGGAGCGGATGACCGAAGAACCGCGTGACGCGCAGGGAGAAGCGGAGCCCCTCAACTGGGCCTGTGTAGAGTGCGGCTACCGCGTCGAGGGCGAGCCGCCCCCCGAGAGGTGCCCCGACTGCGGCGCCGACCGGGAGATGTTCGAGGAGGTGCCGAGGCCGGGGTTCTGAAGGAGTTGGTCGAGAGACCTACGGAGACCGGATTACTACCGGTTCACGATGGGCGACGACCCCTCATCCCGAAAGCTGTCCCACCGCGTACGCTATCAGGGCCATCACCCCAAAGATGAGCGAGGCGCCGAGAACCAACGCGACGATTAGGCCACCGACGATCAGGGTGTCACGTAGTTGCTCGCGCTTGCGTTGTTGGCTCTCTCGACGAGTAGACGGGTAAAGGGACGGTAATGCCGTCCTCCGGAAGATCTCGGTGAAGAACAAGAAAGCGAAGCCGCCTAAGAAGAACGAGCCAGGTACGGCATCCTGACCACCCAGTTGTCCGGCGACGCTCAACCAACCTGGGGCCATAAAGGGCAAAGCCACCACCAGGGCCGCCACTACGATCGACAATGCTGCCAGGAGAACGGCGCCCGCTCTTAACCACCCTGGCGCATTCGGAGCCGTCATGAGACGTGCGGCCAGAGAACCCAACAGCGCTCCGACCACAAACGCTAGGGCATAGGCCGCAAAGGAGGAGCCCAACCAGGTAAAGATAGCGAGAACAGCGATGGGGACGGCCACAGCGGTCGCGTAGGCTACGTCGATCCTAGAGGGTCTTCCAATACCATGACAGATCCTCTCCCGATAAAGCCGATCTCGGAACAAGATAATGCTCTTCGGCAAAGCCGTCTTGAGACCCGAAATTGGTGGACCGGGCCTGCGTTCGTCGCCGCAGTAGTTCTAAACTAAGCCTTCGGCAAGAATCGCCAGCACTCCGACCGCCAGAGATCCCCAGAACAGAACAGGCCAGACGGCGCCTCCCTTGCGTTCCACGCCGGCTAGGATGAGTGCTATGGCCACCGCGAATCCTACCTGCGAGAGCGTAAACCAATAACGACCGATGACCGCGCTCGCCAGGGCCGCCAGGACAAAGCTCACAAGCGCGCCGAGGAGCAAACTTCTTGACGAAAAATGCCTTCGTTCCTCCACTTGGCCGATTATCTCCTTTTTTGTTTCAATTATAGTGATTCATTCTTGCGTTAGAAGAAAGGTAGATCTTTATTCTCAGCACTTTACTGTCACCTTCACGCTCACGGCTTCGGAGGGCCAGCAGGTCCACTGACCCTCCGAAATAAGTTCCGCTACTTGCGGCGCTACGCTCTAACATGGAGAGGGATTCGCGCAGCACCGCCTTATTCCTACAGGACATCCCACCAAGGCGCATGACAGGCACGCACCGCAAGCCCACTTGGCCGGAGTACCAACGCAGGTAGCACACGTCGCACCGCAGCCTACGCAACCTGCCCCTACAGTTGCCACGCAGCCCCACCTCCACCTACAGCACCCGCACCCGAGGGGCTGAATGTCAGGGGCTGCTCTTACGGCTGTGCCGACGACGCTTCGCTGCCGACCGTTCACGCTCTCGGTCTCCTTCCAAACCTCTTCACCGGGCACATATCCGAGGAGCGTGGCTTCAGATCGGTAGTTCCCGATTGGCCGGTCGGTTTCGTAGTAGACGAGGATTTTATCCTCGGAGATAGTCCAAGAGACGGCTGTCAAGACTGTACCGTTCTCAAGCGTGTGGCGCACCGCGAACGCTCCCTTCGTCGGGAGTTCCGAGCCAGTCCAGAGGTTCCTCACATCTGGGCTGTTGGCGGCTGAACTCAAAGCCTCTCGCCGAGCTGCGCCAACCAAGCGCTCCTTGGACTTAAACTTGACCCGCTCCAGCGGGTGGGTCCACCCTTGAGCTGAAGCTTTCGGGGCGAGCAAGTTCGTCCCGGACAGAACGGAGGCTGCAAGCAGCGCGCCGCCTACGCCCTGCAAGAACCGCGCGCGAGAGAAATGCCCGGCCAGCCTCGCGGCTCCTCCCGTACCTAACACGGGCACAGTGTCCTTCTCGCCCAGCACTTGCATGACGCGCCAGGTTGCGGTGGTCCCGAGGACGCGAGCCATGTGAGCCCCCATCCTCCAGCCGGTCCAAGCTCTGACGGAGTTGCCCCGGACCTCGAGGAGGGTCGGAGCCCAAGGTGCGTCTTCCCCTAACGCCCGCTCCCGCCAGTCCTGCACCTGGGGGTCCCGAAGGCTAAGGACCTCGATCTTCTCCCCGATCTGATCCCGGAGGCGCCTTGCCAAGTCGCTACACGTCATGCATCCGGCATCGAAGCCGAGCACCAGTCTGACGTCCCGATCCCGCAACACCACGCTCGATGTCTCCATCTTTACTCCTTCCCCGCTTGCTTCACCGCTAACAGCATCGCTAGAGTGCAAGACACACGCAACGGTAGGACGGCCAGTATCCGGTGACCACTGTGGCCAGATATAGGTAGCCGTTTTGTGCTTCTGGCGTTGCTAGCGGGGGGGAGCGATTAACCCGATCCGTATGGATTTAGCGACGGCCTCGCGCCGGCTCTCGACGCCGAGCTTGTTGAGGATACTCTGGACGCAAGCCTTGATGGTGCTCGTGCTGTAAGCCAAATGGCGGGCGATCTCCTGGTTCGTCTGCCAGCGCGCTATCAGCTGCAGAACCTCGATTTCTCTATCAGTGAGGGAATCGGGAACAAGCTCTCCCAGTTTGCGTCCGGTTATGTCCTCGGCCACGCACACCAGGAAGTCCGGCTCCCCGGACGCCTTGCGCACCAGCGAGACGGAGAGGTTGACCCACACCCGTGAGCCATCTTTGCGGATGTAGCGTCGTTCCAACGTGTAGGGACCGATCTTGCCTTCGAGCAGACGCCGTACGCTCTCCGCTCCTGCGCCCCGGTCCTCGGGTGGGGTGAGGTCCAGGTAGGTCTTTCCGAGCAACTCTTCCCGGCTGTAGCCTAAGATCTCGCA
>JBFLXF010000023.1:0-11020 GCA_040757515.1 Actinomycetota bacterium | reverse complement strand
CAGGGCCCGCAGGGACTTTCGCGAGAAGACTGAGGCGCTGCGCGAGAGGCTGGCGGGGACCGTGCGCGAGCAGTTCGAGAGGGAGCTCGATCGCTCGGTGGAGCGGATGCGTGACGCTATAGCCCCCTACACTCGCTTCGTCCGCACCGAGCACGCCCGCATGACGGAGGCCCGCTCGACACTCGCGAAGCTATCGGGGAAGGCCGAGAAGCTCAGGCGAGAGATCGCCGCTCCGGGCGTCGGATCCGGCTAACCCTCCCGCTCCCCGGGCCGTGCCTCGTGGCTCATGTCCGGAGCTCCGGTGAAGCCCTCGGAGAGCCGCTCCGGCTCCTGCACCCGCTCCAGGGCGCGCATCAGATCTTCTTCGTCCGCCGGATAGGTAAGCCCGAGCCTGCGAGCCAGCGCCCGGTCCAGCTCCTCGTCCGGGAGGTCTTGGACTTCTCGGGTCATCCTGTTCATCTCCGGCTCGTCCGTGTCGGAGACGCCGAGGTCCCCGATCATCAGGGCGATCAGCTTCCGCTCCTTCGTCTTGCGGTCCACGCCTTCCTCCCGTCCCTCGACTGCCCGCAGACGCCGCTCAAGCTCCGCGACGCGCGCCTCCAGCTCGGCTATGCGGCGGCTCTTCTCCCGGCACCTCTTTCTCCACCGCTCGCGTATCCTTTTCTCGAACTCTACCGAGGTCTTAAGCACGCGCCGGTAGTAGGCCTCGAGCTCCGCTCGCTCCGAACCGTCCACGCCGCCAGTGTAGCGCAGCCCGACGCTCCAGAGGGATCCGGGATGGGTTCCTCATAACTTCGGGTCTTGTGCTGTCTTCGAGAACCATCTTCGAGAGGCGGCGCGCTCCAGATCCCCGAAGAAACACTTGCCCCAAAGACGGTGAGCGGCACTCTCCGGTCCGCATGCAACTCCGGGCAGATGCCCGCCGGAACGAGCGCTCGTTATGCAGATCATCCCATATTAGAGAGCCGGGGGATTTCCCCCGGCTCCCCACCTACCCTCCGGAAGGGCACCAGGCGGCCTAGCTTCCGGAGCCTTCCGTAGTGCCGCCCTCGATCTGGATGCGCTTCGGCTCACGGACCGCAGCGGCCCCCTCGACGGTTACCTCCAGCACGCCGTCCTTGAAGGTCGCGTGGATCCTGCTCTCATCCACATCCTCAGGAAGCGTCATGCTGCGGTGGAAGTGACCGTACCTGCGCTCACGTACGTAGTAGCCGGCCC
The DNA here is from genome assembly GCA_040757515.1 of Actinomycetota bacterium. GTDB lineage: Bacteria > Actinomycetota > Rubrobacteria > Rubrobacterales > Rubrobacteraceae > JBFLXF01. The sequence goes on along the minus strand of JBFLXF010000023.1, from coordinate 9,802 downwards.
GCTCCTCCTCATGCTCGGCCTTGCGCTCGCCGCTGATGGTCAGCACGCCGTTCTGCAGCGTGACGTCCACATCCTCCTGCCTCACGCCCGGCAGCTCAGCCTTTATCACCAAGTCGCCGTCTCTGCCAAACACGTCCATAGTCGGCGACCACTCGGCTACCTCCGGCCGCTGCCGCCTGGTCGCTAGCGGTCCGCGGAAGAAGCTGCCGAACATGTCATCGAACATCCGGTTCATCTCACTCTGCAAGTCATAGAACCCGCGGCCTCTGAACGGACTGAGCATCTCGACTTACCTCCTTCTCCTCAAGGCTCCTGCAAGCCTCTCCCTTTGCAATCCATATTATACCCTTGCTTACAGTTTTAAAACATATTTTTTACAGAAATCTTTCGGGCTTTGTGTTCGAACAACAGTTTCGTGTTAAGTTTATGTCATGGAGTCTGGAAGGGTACAGATATGGGGTGAAAGGCTGGTCGTGCTGCGCCGGCGGCGCATGTGGACGCAGTCGCGGCTGGCGCGGGAGGCGGGGGTAAGTCCGACGACGGTCTCGGGCATAGAGAGCGGGAGGATCTCGCGCCCGCACTTTGGGACGTTGCGCAAGCTGGCCGGCGCGCTTGGGGTGGAGCCCGAGGATCTGCTCTCGCCGGATCCCGTGGATGCCGGGAGGATGATCGGGGATGATACGGGGCTGACCGCCCGGGAGGAGGAGTTTGAGCGTGGTTTGGAGGGGGCTTCTGTTGCGGGTCTGAGCGCTTTGCTCGGCGAGCTTGGCGAGGAGCGTCGGCGGTTGAGTCGGCTCTACGCCGAGTTTCCCGAGGGGAGCGAGCAGCGTCGCCTCATAAAGGCCCGGATCCGGCGTCTCGGGGCGGACTCGGGTTCGGTGGAGGCCGCGCTCATGGCTCATCCGGACAATCGGAGGGTGGGGCAGACAGACCATGTGCCCCGGCGACGGTCCCGGGAGAGTCCTCAGTCTTCGGGGACGGGCTCGCGTGCCGGCTCTCGCGCACGCCGGCCCGGAGCTCCGTAGCGCCGCCTACGGGCCGAGCACGTGTGGAGGGGCCGCGCATCTCGTCTGCGGTTTCCTGCGGCGCGGACCATCTTTTCACATCGCTTGGCCGGAGCGACGCGGCGCTCCCCAGTTTGCTATGATCGCATCATGGTGGTGGAGCTGTACATTGCGTCTGGATGTCCCTACAGCGAGGCTGCGCGCGAGGATCTCGAATGGCGAGGGGTAGAGTTCGACATGGAGACCGACCGGGCGGCCTACGAGCGGATGCTCGAAATCACCGGCGGGGAGCGGACGGTGCCGGTGATCTTCGAGGAGGGTAAGCCCGTTCGGGTAGGCTGGCAGGGTAGAGGCTGCCGGATCTAGCCGGTCAGCCTCCGATCTGGCTCATGGTGCGGTTGCGGGACTCCTCGGGGAGCGTGAGCCCTGCGGCGGGTTTTATGCGCGCCGTCTCCCACAAGACCTTGTGGATCGCCGGGATCGGGTCCTCCGAGCGGATGGCGTCCTTCACCGGGATGTCGAGGTCGGTGAGCAGGCACGGGTGGATCTTGCCGTCCGCTGTGAGCCTCAGGCGCGAGCACCTCGCGCAGAAGGGCTCCGAGACCGGGGTTATGACTCCGAAGGTGCCCGGTGCGCCCTCGAACTTGAACTCGTCTGCCGGGGCGGCCGGGTCTTCTTTCTCGACCGGGTAGAGGTCTCCCAGCTCCGCTTGGGCGCGCTCAAGGATCTCCTTGCCCGGGATAAAGAGCTTGCGGAAACGCGAGCCATCGGTGTCGCCGTTTAGGGGCATCAGCTCGATGAAACGGACGTGCATCGGATAGCGGAGGGTAAGCTTGGCCATCTCGGCGATCTCGTCGTCGTTTATCCCGCGCATCGCCACCGCGTTTATCTTGACCGGTGACAGAGGAGTCTCGAGCGCCGCCATGATCGCATCCCAGACTTTGTGGAAGTGGTCGCGGCGCGTGATGAAGGCGAACTTCTCAGGCTGCAGGGTATCCAAAGAGATGTTGACCCTGTCGAGCCCGGCCTCCACGAGCCCCTGGAGATTCTCCTTGAGGAGGTAGCCGTTGGTCGTCATCGTGACGTCCTCGAAGCCAAGATCCTTCAGCCAGCCTATGAACTTCACGACACCCCGTCTCACGAGCGGCTCCCCGCCGGTGACGCGCACCTTGGTAACGCCCAAAGCGAGGCAGGCTTTGGCGAAGGTGAGCATCTCTTCGAGGGTGAGGATGTGGCTCTTGTCTTGGAACTGTATGTCCTCGGGCATGCAGTAGGTGCAACGGAAGTTGCAGCGGTCGGTGACCGAGATCCTGAGGTAGTCCATCTTGCGATTGTACGAGTCGACCAGTTGAGCCACGTCAGACCTTCGGATAGCTTCCGTCCTCCGGGACTATTGTATCTCTCCCGGCTCCGATCTGTCGGCCGGATGTGCGAACATGGGTACAATGGTGCCCATGCGTCTTCCCGCACGCACCCCTGGAGGGCGGACCGGCGTGGCGAGGGACCGGCGCTGATCGCTGCCGCCGTCCTCGCCCCGCTGGTCTTCGCGATCCTCGCTGCGCCGGTCGCGGCGGCCGCCGGGAAGGCTCGCGCCGGGCTGGCCGCACCGGTAGGGGCGGCGCTGGCTGGGCTCGCGTTCGCGGCGACGCTCTACGGCTGGCTCTCGGGTGGCGGAGTAGTAGATGTTCCCTGGGCGCCGACTCTGGATCTGCGCTTCGACGTTGCGCTCGACGGGCATGCCGTTATGTACTCGCTGCTTGCGACGGGCATCGGGTTTGCCGTGCTCGTCTACTCCTCGCGTTACCTGCCGCTGCACCTGGCGCACGAACGCAGGCCGCAGACAGAGTCCACGAGGTTCTACTTCTTCATCCTGCTCTTTATGGGCGCGATGGTCGGGCTCGCGATGGCGCGGGACCTCATACTCTTATTCCTGTTCTGGGATATCACCGCCATCGCCTCCTACTACCTCATCGGATACGACCGCCACAGGCACGAATCCCGCTACTCCGCTCTCATGGCGCTCCTCGTTACCGGCATAACGGCCGTCTTGCTTCTGATCGGGGCGTTGATGTTCTATGTGGCCTACGGTACCTTCTCCGTGCCAGAGATAGCCGGAAGGGTGGAGCCGGGGGCACTGCTCGTAACGGCGGGGCTACTGATCCTGCTTGCCGCCTTCGCCAAGAGCGCGCAGGTTCCCTTTCACTTCTGGCTGCCGCGCGCGATGGCCGCCCCGACCCCGGTCTCGGCCTATCTGCACTCGGCGGCGATGGTCGCGGCGGGTGTTCTGCTCATCGGGCGCGTCTACCCGATCCTCGCGCAGAGCGATACCCTTCTCGCCATCATGTCCGCCGCCGGGCTGCTCTCCATCGCCGTCGGCGGCACTCTGGCGCTCACTCGCGACGCCCTGAAACAGCTCCTCGCGTACTCTACGATCTCCCAATACGGCTATGTCGTCCTGATGTTCGGGATGGGCGGGAAGTACGGCGCGGTAGGGGCGCTCTTCTACGTCATCGCCCACGCCCTCGCCAAGAGTGCGCTCTTCCTTACCTCCGGAGCGGTTACTGAGGCCACGGGTGAGAGCAGACTCTCCAGGCTCGGTGGCCTCGCGCGCCGGATGCCGCTTCTGGCCGCCGGCAGCGGGGCGGCCGCAGCAGGGCTTGCCGCTCTGCCGCTGACCATCGGGTTCTTCAAGGACGAACTCTTCTTCGCTGCGGCTCTGGCCCAGGGAGGCTTCTTCCCGGCGCTCACGGTCGCCGCCGCTGTGCTGACCCTCGCCTACACCTGGCGCTTTTGGGCCGGGATCTTCCTCGGCGAGCCTTCCGGCGAGACGAGGGAGATCCCGCCTGCGCTCGTCGCTCCCGTCGCCGCGCTGGGGGCGCTGGTGTTCGCCGGCGGAGTCTTCGTCGGACCGTTCGCGGAGCTCGCGCGGAGCGCGGGGGCCACGATCTACGCCGGTCCCGTTGGCTCGGTGGAGCCCGCCTACCACCTGGATCTCCGTCCGGAGAACCTCATGGCGCTAGCGACCTTCGCCTTCGGGGCGGTGGTGGTGCTCTCGCGCCGCTACTGGAGAGGAGTGGCGCTCGCCTTCGCGCGGCTCGGAGAGTTGGCGGGACCGGACAGAATCTACGAGCTCTCGCTGCGCTGGATAAACCGCCTCTCCTACCAGGTTCACAACTATGAGGTGCGTGATCTTCGCGGGCGCGTCGCCGCCGTGCTCGTCCCCGCCGGAGTGCTTATCGCCCTTGGGCTCGCCGCGACTCCCGCGGATGGCGTCTTCGAGTTCGGGGGCGTGAGCGGCAGCGACGTCCCTCTCCTTCTGACCCTTCTCGCGGCGAGCGTGGCCTCGCTGGCCGCCTGTTTCGTCCGGCGTCACATCATGCTCGCCGTAGTCGTCTCCGGGTCAGGGTTCTCCATAGCGGTCGCCTACGCCTTTTTCGGAGCGCCGGACGTGGCACTCGTGGCGGTGCTCATCGAGACGGTGCTGACGCTGCTCATTCTCGGGACGTTGCGCTTGATACCTCGCGGGGTTCTCCAGCGAGCCGCGAAGATCCCGCCCACCTACCTGCGGCGAAAGGTGTTCACGGCGGTGCTGGCGGGCGCGTTCATGATGGCCATCTCCTGGAGCACCCTCTCCCAGGGGACGCCCGAGCAGAACGTTGCGGAAGAGTACCTGCGTCTGACCCCCGAGGCGCATGGCAAGGATGCTGTCACCGTTATCCTCGCGGACTTCAGAGGGCTCGATACTCTGGGCGAGATCACGGTCGTGGCGCTCGTGTTGCTCGGGGCGGCGACCCTGCTCAACCGGGGGCGCCTGCCGTGAGGGAGAGCGGTGTTCCGGGCGGCGTACCGGAGGGAGGCACGAGCGTGCTCGTGCGCGTGGTCTCGCGCCTGCTTCTCCCTCCGACGCTCGTCATCGCCGCCGGCATCCTGGTGAAGGGTTACGCGGAGCCGGGCGACGGCTTCTCCGCAGGGGTGGTGGCCGGGCTCGGCATCTTGCTGCAATACCTGGCCTTTGGCCGCGGGAGCGTCGAGCGTCTGCTGCCGCCGCTAGTACCGGGGGTGCTCACCTTCGCCGGGATGCTGCTGGCTCTCACCGTCGCCGCCGTCCCGCTCTTCCTCGGCGATCCTGTGCTCACCCACTATCCGCCTCCCGGAACCAAGCCCATATATCTCGGAACGCTGGAGCTCATAACCGCCGTCTCCTTCGATGTGGGGATCTTCCTCCTCGTCTTCGGGTTTACGGCGGGAGCCATTCAGATCGTCGCCCACGCCCAGGACGACGAGAGGGATGCAGCGACCGCTTCTCCCCCGGAGGAGGCAGCGTGAACTTCCTGATCTCGCTGGCGCTCGCCATAATCTTCGGCTCCGGTGCGTTTCTGATCCTGCAGCGAGGACTCGTGCGGGTGGTGGTGGGGATAGCCCTCGTCTCCAACGCCTCCATCCTGTTCATAATCGCCGTCGGGCTCTCGCGTGGGCAGCCGCCCATCTACCCGCTCCCCGAAGAGGCTTCGGTGAGCGACCCGCTCGTGCAGGCGATGGCGCTGACCGCTCTGGTCATAAGCTTCGGCGTGACTGCGCTGCTCTTGGCCTACGTCTACCGTCTGTATCTGGCGCACGGGTCCGTGGACCTCCAGGACGTCTCCAGAGCCGAGAGGCGCGAGGCAGAGGCGCTGGAGCGGGGCGAGCCCTTGCGTGAACGCGGGGACGAGAGGCAGGAGCCGTGATCCTGCTCTCGCTCTCGGTGGGTCTGCCCTGGGTAATCGGCGCCGTGTTCGCCATGCTGAACGGGCGCCGGCCGTGGGTGGCGTGGCTGGCGGTCGCCGGCCTCGCCGCCAACTTTCTGTGCATCTCGCTGCTGGGGGCGCGGGTGCTGAGAGAGGGGCAGGTAGAGATGGTGGCCGGAGACTGGCCCGAGGGGATAGGAATAGCCCTCAGGGCCGATGCCCTCGGAATCGCCTTCGCGCTCGTCTCCTCGGGGGTGATCCTGGCCTCCATGCTCTACGAGGTCATCCTGGGTGTGCGATCGCGGACATTTCCGGCGTTCATGCTCTTTTTGAATGCCGGGTTGGTCGGGCTCTTTCTCACGGGGGATGCCTTCAACTTCTACGTGTTCTTCGAGATCTCTATGGCCGCCTCCTTTGTGCTGACCGGCTACAGGGAGCGGGACCAGCAGGTGCGCGCGGCGTTCATCTTCGCCGTGATCAACCTGCTCGGGTCGGTGATCTTTCTTATCGCCGTCGCCGGACTCTACCATCTGACCGGTAGCCTGGATATGGAGGTGATCGCACAGAGGATGAGCGACGCCGGGAGCGCCCCGGCTCTGCTCATCGCGACCGCCATCTTCGTTGCGTTCAGCCTCAAACTGGGCCTCTTCCCGTTCCATTTCTGGCTTCCGGCGGCCTATATCGGCAGCCATGCGCCCGTGGCCGCGATCCTTAGCGGGGCGGTAGCGAACATCGGTGGCTATGGCCTGCTCAGGTTCTCCGGTCATATCATGCCCGAGCAGTTCGAGACGGGGGCGGTTGTGCTGCTCGCCCTTGGGAGCGCAAGCATCGTGTACGGGGCTCTGCAGGCGGTCTCGCGCTTTATGCCGGTGGAGGTCATGGCCTATTCCGCCATAGGCCAAGCCGGATACATCCTGATAGCTATCGGTATCGCGGGAAGCGTAGGCTACGAGGCGGCGGTCCTGTACGCGCTGGTGAACTCGTTGAACAAGGGGCTTCTCTTTCTGGCGACCGGGCTGCGGGGACCGTTGGTTGGGGCGGCCTTCGCCGTCGGCGCTTTCTCCGTCGCCGGGGTCCCGCCTGCGGTGGGGTTCGTCGGGAAGCTGGAACTGTTTCTGGCCTCGCTCACCGTGGGAGGCGTAGCCGGGAGCGCGGCGCTCGTGACGCTGGTCTTCTTGGGCGGGGCCGTCTCTTTTGTCTACTCGTTTCAGGTCTACAGCAGGATCTACCTCCGCCCCCGGGAGAACCCCGGAAAGCCGGACCCGGCTCCGGCGCGCGTGCTGGTGATCCTTCTCGCCGGACTGGTGCTCGCCCTGGGTATCTGGCCTGAGCCGCTGCTCGTCCTGAGCGACGCAGCCGCCGCCGCTCTGAGCGGCGGCGCAGGATGAGCCGATCTTCCGGCGCGGAATAGTCTGTGTCAGTCGCCGGCGATCGCGACAAGACGTTCGGCCAGCGTGCCCCAGCTCAGCCTCTGGACGGCGTTTGTTCGCGCGACCTCTCTATAGTACCGCCGTTCGTCGCTCGACTGCCGGAGATAACTCGTGAGGGCGCGCGCCAGGTTTTCCTCGAAGCGGTCCATCCCGACCCGCACCTCGAACGGCAGTCCCGCGCCAACGATTCCTCCGGCCTCCCGCAGCCCGGAGTGATCCGCGACTAAGGGCACAACCCCGCTGGCGGCGAACTCCGCCGCCACGAGCCCGAAGGTCTCCGGGAAGATGGAGGGGACGACGCCCGCGTCTGCGGCGGGCAGGAGCTTCGCCAGCTCCTCGTGGTATAGCGGCCCGATGAACTCTACGTCTCTATCCATCCCGGCGGCCTCGCGCAGCAGCTCCCCGGACGGCTCGAAGTGCTCAAGCGGCCCCGCGTGATCGCCTTCCAGAAGCCTCCCCAGCTCGGCTAGCCGCTCCAGGTTCGTCTCGTCCCCGGTTCCGAGCGCCACGTTGAGCGCCTCCAGACCCTCCCGAAACGTCCCGTAGCCGACGATGAGCATCCGTGCCCCCGTCTCGTTACGCGCGCGGGCGAAGGCGGAGAGAAGGCTGTGGACTCCTTTGGAGTGGATCAACTTCCCCACGTAGATAATCAGGGGGCGTCTCTCGTCCGCGAGCAGCTCTGCGACTCTCTCGCCAGCGTCGGCGTCGTGCGTGCGTCCGTCGTAGGAGGCGGCCAGGGCGCGCAGCCTCCGCGCGAGATCAGAGGCGTCGGTGGCCGCGGCCAGCGCCTCTCTCAGCGCGGCACGCTGCGCCGGACCGCGGCCGGGACCGCCGTTCAGGGCGGCCAGGGCGTGCGGGTCGAGGGCCTCGGGACGGAAGAGGTCCGTGTCCACGCCGCCGGGGAGGGCGAGGGTCTTCGCCGCGAACTCCGGGAAGTCCTCGGCTATCGTGCCGGCGCTATGCGAGGAGAGGGCGAGTATGCGCCTCGCTCCTTCGAGGCCCTCGCGCGCGATGCGCATGTAACGTTCGCTTCTGCGGGCGACGTACTGCAGGCAGCTCCCGTGCACGATGCTCGTGTAGGGGACGCCGCCTCCTCTGAGGGCTCGCCGGGCGACGAGCGGACCCGGAACGGAATGGTTGGTGACGACAGCCTCCGCGCCGGTTGACTCGACGACCGCGCGAAGCGCCTGCGCGTTGCGCGATACGTAGCGCTCCAGCTCTCCGTCGGTGAGGTCGAGGAAGGTCTTGACGCGCCAGCCGGGATACTCGTCGTAGACGTAGACGGGGAGGAGATCTCCAATCTCCGGGTTATAGACGACGCAGCGGCCGGGGTAGGGGGTCTGCTGCTCGCCGATGTGATCGATCCTCGTACCCTCCGCGACCGCGTACTCGTCCACGAAGTCGTAGGAGAGGGGCTTCGGTTCCTGGCAGAGCAGGTGGATCTCGTGCCCCTCGCGAGCGAGCGCCCGGCAGAGGTTCTGCACGTAGACGTTGCTGCCGGAGCCGGAGAACATGTAGCCGTGGGTCATGACGAGCTTCATGTGCGGGGAGGATAGCAGAGCACGGGACGCAGGAGGCGCGGTCAAGGCGTCCCGCGGGCTGTAATATGCGGGGGGAGGCGGCCGGGTAACAGACTCCAGGGAGGGAGATGTTCGGACGCACGAAAAGCGTGGCGGCGGCGACGGGGTCGAAGATCCCGGAGTCCGGTCGGCCACCTGCCCGGGGCGGGCAGTTACGGCTGAACATGCGGACGGTGCGCGGGCTGCGAGACGGGGCGGCTTCGGGCACGCGTGCGAGTAAGCACGGTGGAGAGTAGCGGCGTGGGGGAGTCCGGACGTCGCGAGGAAGGCGAGGAGCGTCCCGCAGAGAAGGAGAATGGCGAAAGCACCGGGCTTGGCGGCGAGGGGATGAGCGTCGAGGAGTTACGGGCGAGACTCGGGATGAGGGAGACCCGCATCCGGGAGCTGTACGAGGAGATCTCACGCTGCCGGCTCGCCGCCGACGAGGCACGGGCGGCGCTCGAAGTCGGGTTGGGGCGGGTCGAGGATCTGGAGAGTGAGCGGGACCGCCTCAGGGAACGCATCCGTGACCTCGAGGAGCAGCTGCGCGAGCGGCGCCGCAGGCGGGAGGGGCTCGAGCGCCGGATCTCCCGGCTCGAGCGCGAGCTGCAGCGGAAGGATGCCGAGATCTCGCGCCGCGACCAACTCCTCGAACGCGGTCGGCGGGAGCTGGAAGGCCTCGCCGCGGAGTCGGAGGAGACGATTGCGCGCAAAGACCGGGCCCTCGCCGAGGCTCTGAGCCGGGTGGAGGGCCTCGAGCGGGACCTGGAAGAGCGGGAGAACGAGGTCGCCGGGTTACGCGCCACTATCGAGGAACTGCGCGGGAAGCTGGAGGAGGAGTATGAGCTGCGCCGCCGTCTCGCCGAGCCCGCGAACCGTCTACGCGCCGGAATCGAGCTCTTCAACGACTCCGAGCACCGCCGCTCGATGAACGCCCTCTCGCGAACGCTGGGTCAGCCCGAGGTGCATGTGGAGCTCGATGAGGGCGAGGAGCCGCCCGTTATCCTCACTTTCACCTGGCAGGGCGTGACCTGGCAGTCGTACTCCTCCAACCCCGGACTCGCCGTCGAGGAACCCCGCGTCTA
>JBFLXF010000022.1:0-11052 GCA_040757515.1 Actinomycetota bacterium | reverse complement strand
GTCGGGCCGAGAGAGCCCGGGATGAGGTTTATCCTCTGATCGAGGGTGATGGTTTCGCGGAGATCGCGTACGAGGAGCGGCAGCGTGAAGTCTACAGGCGGCGAAGGGTAATGTACGAGCTGGAGAACGTCTCACGGGGGGAGGCCGCGAGGCCGGAGATGATTCTGATCGTCTACGACGCGCGGGGTGAGGCGTACGACTGCCGCATATTCTACAAGGAGCCGCGTCCGGCCGGGGGGATGGAGCATTTGCGGGTACCGGCGGAGTTGGAGGCTATTTTAGAGTTGCGCTCCGATCCCGACCCTGTGGTGAGGCTGTCTTCGCAAAAGCTTGAGGAGTTTCACGTTCAGCGGGAGGCGTTCGCGGACGGCGACGCGCCGGCACCCGAGCGCCGGGTATTCTACGCCAGCGAGTTCTAGGGCGGGGCTGGCGGCGGCCGGGGGCGAAGGCTAGAATGCGCCCGGCGGTTGTGGAATCGGTCTGAAGGCGAGGGGTTAGATGAGCGGGACCAATTTCATAGCGATGGTCGTTATGATCCTGATACTCCTCTTCATTATCATGTCGGTGGGTCCTCTGGTCTCCGTCTTCTTCGCCTAGAGACTCACCCTCCGAGCCCGTATCCGGCGACCGTTGCGTAGACCGACCCCGAAGGCGAGAGACGGCTCTCGATCAGCTCCACTCGCCTCACCGTGAAGCCGGGCGGATCGGCGTCTAATCCCGCGTCCTGGATCATCACCGGGCGGCCCCGCGCCCGGCCTAGCGTAAGGTGCGGTACGAAACCGCGTCTCTCGCGCTCGAAGCCTGTAGTGTGCAGGGCCTCTTCCACATCCGCCGCCAGCGCTCGCAGTCTGTCGGCGCCCTCTCCCAAGCCCGCCCAGATGATGCGGGCCCTCACCGGAGAGGGAAAAGCTCCGAAGCCCGAAAGCTCCGCCTCGAACGGTTCGTGCGCCGCGCATACGGCGGCGAGAGGACCCGCCAGGCGCTCCGGTGTATCTTCCGGTACTTCGCCGAGGAACTTCAGGGTCAGGTGTATGTTCTCCGGACTGACCCAGCGGACCTGGCCTCGCACCGGCAGCTCGCGGGCCGCCCGCGAGAGAGCCTCGCGCACCGCGGACGGCGGGAAGATGCCGACAAAGAGCCTCACGCGGTCGCGCGAGCCTGCGCGGCGCGGTTGGCGATCAGGGCGGCCGTCGTGCCGGCGCCGACGCCGTTATCCACGTTGACGACCGCGAGTCCCGGAGAGCAGGTCTGGAGCATGCTCAGAATCGCGGCGGTACCGTCGCCGCCGAGCCCGTAGCCGGTAGAGGTGGGGAGCCCGATCACGGGCACGTCTACGAGCCCCGCGACCACGCTCGGCAGCGCCCCCTCCATGCCGGCGGCCACGATCAGACAGTCGGGATCGAAGGCGCGAAGCCGCTTCAGGGGCTCCGCGAGCCGGTGGATGCCCGCCACCCCGACGTCGTGGAAACTCTCTGCGGCGACGCCCATCTCGCGGGCGACGGCCAGGGCCTCTTCGAGGGCGGGAAGGTCCGAGGTGCCCGCGCAGATCGCGCCGACACGCCCGCCGGTCGGTTCGGGCTCTCCCCCGCCGACCACCACGGCGCGTCCCGCCTCCCGGAGGGGCGTCTGCGGGAGGGTGCGCGAGATCTCGGCTCGCGTCTCGGGCGAGGCGCCGCTGACGATAACGCGTACCTGGTCCTCCAGCAGCGCGGCGCAGATGCGGGCGACCTGCTGCGGGGTCTTCCCCCGGGCGTAGACGACCTCCGGGACGCCCTTGCGGCGCGCGCGTCCGGCGTCCAGGACGGCGAACTCGTCCAGGTAGCGTACCTCCCTTGCCTTCAGACGGTCCGAGGCCGCCGCCGGGGAGAGGGCGCCGCTCGCCACCGCGTCCAGTATCTCATCGAGCATGTCGTGTCCGTTTTCGCGGTGCATAGTCTGGAGACTTACGGGTAAATCTTACACGTTCTGTCCCGAACGGCTTGAGAAAGAGGTCCCAGCGTTGGCGGCGATCGAAGCGACGGTCCTCCGGCGCAGCCGGAAACCCCCCCGTCCGGTGCCCCGGCGAGGACGGAGAGAGTAGCAGTTGGGCGCGCCTGCGGAGGCGAGCTTTCCCCCCTGGGCATGGGCCGTCTTCATCGGCCTGACGGTCCTGCTGCTCTTTCTCGACCTCTTCGTGCTCCACCGGCGGGCCAGAGAGATCCCTTTCGAGGAGGCGCTGTGGCTGTCGGGGTTCTGGGTCGCGATCTCGCTCGTCTTCGCGGGCTTCGTCTGGTTCGTGGCCGGCATGGACCCCGCGCTCAGGTACCTTACCGCCTATCTGGTCGAGAAGAGTCTCTCGGTAGACAATGTCTTCGTCTTCGCCGTGATCTTCTCCTCCTTCGCCGTGCCCGGGCAGTACCGCTACCACGTCCTCTTCTACGGCGTTATAGGGGCTTTGGTGTTCCGCTTTCTCTTTATTCTCGCCGGCACCGCGCTGCTCTCCGCCTTCGAGTGGATCGTCTACGTCTTCGGGGCCTTCCTGATCTTCACGGGCGTGCGGATGTTCTTCAAGAGCGAGGAGGAGACCGACCCCCGGGACAACCGCGCCTACAAGCTCCTGACCCGGTATCTGCCGCTCACCGACGATTACAAGGGTGACAACTTCGTCGTGCGTCTGGACGGCAAACTCTACGCCACGCCGCTTCTCGCCGCGCTCGTCGTCGTCGAAGCCTCGGACATCGTCTTCGCCGTGGACTCGGTGCCGGCGGTGCTCTCGCTCACGAACACTACCTTCGTGGCGTACTCCGCCATGGCCTTCGCCATTCTGGGCTTGAGAGCCCTATACTTCGCCCTGCAGGGCCTGACCGAACGTTTCGTCTACCTGCACTACGGGCTCGCGGCGATACTCGTCTTCCTCGGCGTGGAGTTCACGCTGCAGGGTCTCGGCGTCCACGTGCCCATCTACGCCTCCCTCGCCTTCATAACCGCCGTCGTGACGGGATCCATCCTGGCCTCTCTGAAGGCCACGCGCGGAAGAGACGGCGAGGCGGAGGGATAGGCGGGATTCGGACGCGGCGTGTTCTCGCGAGAAGATCTGTGGTCCACGGCGCGGCGGTTCCTGATAAGATAGCGCAGGTCGGTACGAGGATAGCGAGGTAGCAGGGAGCCTTGCCGGAGTTTCTCAGCGGAGAGCTGTTCGCCCGGTTTCTGGGCGTGCTGGCCATAGACCTGATCCTTTCCGGCGACAACGCCGTCGTCATCGCGCTCGCCGTGCGCCAGCTCGAAGGCAAGACGCGCAAGCGCGCCATCTTCTGGGGGGCGACCGGCGCCGTGGCACTTAGGCTCTTCTTCGCGGCTATCGTGACGTACCTCTTGCGGATACCGCTTTTGCAGGCGGTTGCGGCCCTCTTGCTGGTCTGGATCGCCTGGAAGCTCCTCTTCGACGAGCCGCACGCCGAGGAAGACAAGATAGAGGCCGGCGGCAACATCTGGGAGGCGATAAGGATCATTATCCTCGCCGACGCGGTGATGTCGCTGGACAACGTGGTCGCTCTCGTGGGCGTCTCCGGCGGCAACCTGTGGCTTCTGGTCTTCGGGCTGGCCCTGACCATCCCGCTCATCATCTGGGGCAGCACGATCCTCAGCGCCCTCATGGACCGGCTGCCGTGGCTCGTCTACGCGGGATCGGGCGTCCTGATCTACGTCTCCGTCGAGATGTTCTTCAAGGACCGCATCATCGAGAGCTATGTCGGCGAGGCGATCCACGGCATCGAGTGGATGCTCGGGGTCGCGGTAGCCGCTCTGTTTATCGCCTTCGCCTACCTCTGGCAGCGCAGCAGGCGCCACCGCTCGGTGAGCTGAGCCTCCTATTCCGCGGAGTGCTCCACTCCGGGTGAGGGCTCGAAGTCATAACCAGCCCTCCGGATCGCCTCCCCGATCCTCTCCAGCTCGCCTTCCCCGCCTCTATAGGAGACGGCGAGAAGCCCCTTCTCCGGATCTGCGTTCGCAAGCTCCACGAAGCCAAGCCGTCCGACGGCGCGCTCCAGCTTTCCGGCCTCCTCCGCGTCCGGGATGTCGCGCACGATAAAGGTGACGTCCGGCACGTAGCTCCTCCCTCCGGTCTTCGCGGGCCGGTCGGCCCGCCGGTCCTCTGCCGCTCGACTCTTGTACTTTACGACACCCTTTCCAAAGGAGACATCCCGCCGGTGGATCAGTCCGCCGGCTGCTCCTGCGGCCTTACTGTGAGGCTCAGCTCCCTGCCCCGGCGCAGGACCCCGAGCGGCGCGTCGCGGCCGATGGCCGAGCCGTCGAGGAGGTTCAGGAGGTCGTCGGTCGAGCGCACCCGGCTCTCTCCGAGGCTCACGATCACGTCACCCGGCTTTACGCCCGCCCTCTCGGCAGGGCTGTTGGGGGCTACGCTCTGTACCGCCGCGCCCGACCCCGAGCCGTCGCGCGCCTGCCGGCTCTGCACCATCACCCCGAGGTAGGCGCGTCTCACCCTACCCTCCGTGACGAGCGCGAAGACCACGCGCCGGAAGGAGTTGGAGACGGGCACGGCGAAGCCTATCCCCTGCGCCCCGCCGATGATCGCCGTGTTGATCCCCACGACCCTGCCCCCCGAGTCGGCGAGCGGGCCGCCGGAGTTGCCGGGGTTGATCGCCGCGTCGGTCTGGACGACGTTCTCTATCAGGCGCCCGCTCTCGCCCCGTATGGACCGCCCCAGCGCGCTCACGACCCCCGCCGTCACCGTTCTCTGAAACCCCAGGGGGCTGCCTATCGCGACGACGAGCTGGCCGACGACGAGGTGTCCGGCGTCTCCGAGGGCCGCGACCGTGGGCTCCGCCTCCGGCTCGAAGCGCAGGGCCGCAAGGTCGCTCGGCGGGTCGTCGCCGAGCACCTCGACCGCCGCGCTCGAGCCGTCGGAGAGCGTAACCTCCAGCCCGCGCGCGCCCCTGCGCTCCGCCGCGCGCCGCAGGCCCCGGACGACGTGGCTGTTCGTTATCGCCGTCGCCGAGGTCCCGTCGTGACCCAGGATCACGCCGCTCCCCCCGCCGCGCCCGTCGGGCAGGCCGACGGAGACGACGGCGGGCTCCAGCTTCTCCGTCACCTCGCGCACGGTGCGCGAGTAGGCGTCGAGCGCTATCCTCTCCGTGCGCGAGCTTGCCGAGAGGTTCTCGAAGATCTCCATGCGGCATTTGTACCGCACGCCCCGGGTGCGAGACACCGGAAGAACGTCCGGGTGAGGGCGGCGACGGATCTCCCGATATAATCCGCGCCATGAAGGCCCTAAAGAAGGCACGGCTCCCGGCGGCGATCCTGGCCGCCAGGGTGGCCCGACTCGCGAGCCGTACGCTCCGCACCGGAGGCGGCTCGACGGTACCGGGCGTGGTCGCCCGCAGGGTGGACCCGCGAATCCTCGCGAGGCTCTCGCGGCGTCTGCCGCGCGGCTCGGCGGCGATCACCGGCACCAACGGCAAGACCACCACGACGCGCATGGTCTCGAAGATCCTCGCCACCGCCGGAATCCGGGCCGTGAACAACTCGACCGGCGCCAACCTCATCACCGGCGTGACGGCGGCTCTCGTCTCCGACTCGGGCCTCACCGGGCACCCCGCCTCGGAGGTCGGGCTCTTCGAGGTGGACGAGGCGAGCGTGCCGAAGGTGGCCGCCGAGGCCGACCTGAAGATCCTCGCCGTCCTGAACCTCTTCCGCGACCAGCTCGACCGCTACGGGGAGCTGGCCTACACCGGCAGGGTCATCGCCTCCTCCTTCGCCAGCCTGCCCCCCGGCGGCAGGGTCATCCTGAACGCCGACGACCCCCTCGTGGCGAGCCTCGGTCGGCAGGCGAAGAGCCCCGTCTACTACGGCATAGACGAGCCCGCCCTCGACACCGGCGGGCTCCAGCATGTCGCGGACTCCAAGGACTGCCCCTTCTGCGGGACGCCGCTCGACTACGGGAGCGTCTACATGGGCCACGTCGGCGTCTACGACTGCCCCAAGCGCGACTTCGGGCGCCCGGAGCCCGCCTACCGGGCGAGCCGGGTGCGCCTCGAGGGGGCGCGGGGCTCCTCGTTTCTGCTCTCGACCCCGGAGGGGGAGACCGGGGCGCGCATAGAGCTCCCCGGCCTCTACAACGTCTACAACGCGCTGGCGGCGGCGGCGGTGGCCGGGGAGATGGGCGTCGGGCTCGCGGAGATAGCGCGCGGGCTCGGGGAGTTCGGCGGGGCGTTCGGACGCGTCGAGAGGGTGCGCGCGGGGGACAGGGAGGCGTTCCTGCTCCTCATAAAGAACCCGGTGGGGTTCAACGAGATCCTGCGCACCTTCGTCACCGGCGCCGACGCCCGCAACGTCCTCATCGCCATAAACGACAACGACGCCGACGGCCGCGACGTCTCCTGGCTGTGGGACGTGGACTTCGAGATGCTCGCCGACGCCCGCGCCGCGGGCCGGGCCGACGGCCTGCCTCCGTTCATGGTCAGCGGCATCCGGGCCGAGGACATGGCGGTGCGCCTCAAGTACGCCGACCTCCCGGTCGGGGCCGTCATCCCCGACCGCAGAGAGGCCATAGAGGCGGCGCTCGCCGCCACCCCGCCCGGCGAGACGCTCTACGTCCTGCCGACCTACACGGCGATGCTCGAGATAAGGCGCGCCCTGAGCGAGATGGGCTACACGCACCCGTTCTGGGAGGATAAGTGAGATTAACCATCCACCACCTCTACGCCGAGATGATGAACCTCTACGGTGATCGGGGGAACGTGATCTCCATAAAGAAGCGCTGCGAGTGGCGCGGCATACCCGTGGAGGTCGTGGACGTGCGTCTCGGGGAGAGGGTGCGCCCGACCGGCTGCGACCTCTTCCTCTTCGGCGGGGGGCAGGACAGAGAGCAGGCGCTCCTGGCCGAGGATCTCTCCGGCAAAAAGGGCGCCGATCTGCGGGCCATCGTCGAGGACGGGGGCGTGGTGCTCGGGGTCTGCGGCGGCTACCAGCTCATGGGCCACTACTACGAGACCCCGGAGGGTGAGAGGTTGCCCGGCATCGGGGTCTTCGACCTCCACACCGAGCCGCGCAGGCCGGAGGAGGAGCGCCTGATCGGGAACGTCCTCGTGCGAGTCCGGCTCCCGGATACCGGCGAGTCGCGCGAGGTCGTGGGCTTCGAGAACCACGGCGGGCGCACCTACCTCGGCGAGACCGAGCCGCTCGGGGAGGTGATCGTGGGCCACGGCAACAACGGCAGGGACGGCACCGAGGGCGCCCGGCGCCTCAACGCCTACGGCACCTACCTGCACGGCTCCCTGCTTCCCAAGAACCCCTGGCTCACCGACCACCTCATCCTGAACGCCCTCCGGCGCGTGGACGATTCCTTCGAGCTGGAGCCGCTCGACGACGCGGCGGAGATCAGGGCCTTCGAGTCGGTGGCAGGCCGCGTCGCCGGGAGGCGGTAGCCTTGCCCTTCAGGCTGCTCTTCGTCGGGGACGTCGTCGGGGACGCCGGGTGCGCGGCGGCCCTGGACCTCGTCCCGCGCCTGCGCGAGAGGCTGGGCCTCGACGCCGTCGTCGTCAACGGGGAGAACTCCGCTCCGGGCGGGCGCGGCGTCACCCCGGAGAGCGGGGGCGCCCTTCTCTCCGTGGCGGACTTCCTCACTTTGGGCAACCACGCCTTCGACGCGCCCGGACACGAGGCGTTTCTCGGCGGGGAGCGTATCGCGCGTCCTGCCAACCTCGACGCGGACCTGCCCGGGCGCGGCTGGGGTCTCTTCGAGGCGAACGGCGCCAGGGTGGGCGTCGCGAACGTGCTCGGGCGGGTCTTCGTGGAGCGGACGCCGCCCCTGACCTCGCCCTTCGAGGCCACAGACCGCGCCGTCGAGGATCTCGTGGGGCGCGGCGCGGACCTTATACTCGTGGACGTTCACGCGGAGGCCACGAGCGAGAAGCAAGCCCTCGGCTACCATCTCGCGGGCCGGGCGCAGGTCGTCGTGGGGACCCACACCCACGTCCCGACCGCCGATGCGACCGTCCTGCCGGGCGGCACCGCCTACGCCACGGACGCCGGGATGACCGGCTGCGCGCAGAGCGTCATCGGCTTCGACCGGGAGGACTTCCTCGGGCTCTTCCTCGGGAAGCCGCGCAGGATCTCCGTCGCCAAGGAAGGCCCGGTGGTCCTGAGCGGCCTCGTCGTGGACCTCGACCCCGAAGGCCGCCGGGCCGTCAGCGTCGAGCGCGTCAGCGAGATGTGGCGCCCGTAGGGGAGCTATACGGGATCAGAAGCGCTCCACCGCCGGGCGCAGGTCGAGCTCCAGGGTCCAGGCGGTCCGGTCCTGGGTGTGGATCCGCCAGTAGGCGTCGGCGATGGCCTCCGGGGAGAGCATGGTGTGCCCCTCGCGGTCCGGGAACATCCCGCGCACTCTCGGTGTGTCGATCTGGCCGTCTATGACGACGTGGGCGACGTGCACCCCCCGCGGCCAGAACTCGCGCGCCATGCTCTGCGCGAGCGCCCGCAGCCCGAACTTGCCGACCGCGAGCGCCGCGAAGTTCGCCGAGCCGCGCAAAGACGCCGTCGCGCCCGTGAGCAGGACCGTCCCGCGCCCCTTCTCGGCCATCGCCGGGAGGACCTGCCTCGCCGCGTAGAAGGCGCCCGCGCAGTTGATCCTCCAGCACTCATCGAACCTCTCCGGCGAGATCTCCGCGATGCCGCCCGGCTGGAAGGCCCCGGCGTTGTACACGAGAACCTCCGGGTCGCCGAGCTCCTCCCGCACCCGCCCGAACGCCGCCTCGACCGACGCGGGGTCCGTCGCGTCCGCCGGGACCGCGAGCGCTCTGCCGCCGTCGCTCTCTATCTCGCTCCGTATCCCGGCCAGACTCTCCTCGCCGCGGGCCATGAGCGCGACCGCGTAGCCCTCCCGCGCGAAGCGCCGCGCCACCGCCGCCCCGAGCCCTGGACCCACCCCGAGAACCGTCGCCACACCGTTGCCGTTCATACACCGCCTCCTGCCTTCTCTGCCCACGCCGCGCCGGCGGGGTATGCGAACTCCTCCAGCGATTCGGGTTTCATCTCTATGGAGTAGCCCGGCCTCTCCGGGGCGAGGTAGCGCCCGTTCTCGATGCGCACCGGGTCGAGGAAGTGCTCGTGCAGGTGGTCAACGTACTCCAGCACCCGCCCCTCCAGCGACGCTCCGACATAGAGGTAGTCGAAGATGGAGAGGTGCTGGACGTACTCGCAGAGGCCCACGCCGCCCGCGTGCGGACAGACCGGCACCCCGAACTTCGCCGCCATAAGGAGCACCGCGAGCACCTCGTTGACGCCCCCGAGGCAGCAGGCGTCTATCTGGCAGAACGAGATGGCGTTCGCCTGCAGGAGCTGCTTGAAGAGGACCCGGTTCTGGCAGTGCTCGCCGGTGGCGACGCCGATGCCGTGGGGGGCGAGAGCCTCCGCGATCCTGGCGTGGCCGAGGACGTCGTCGGGGCTGGTGGGCTCCTCGATCCACCAGGGGTCGAACTCCGCGAGGCGCTCCATGCGCTCTATCGCCTCGTCCACGTCCCAGACCTGGTTGGCGTCCATCATGAGCCTGCGGTCGGGCCCTATCTCCTCCCGGACGATCGCCGCCCGGCGCGCGTCGTCCTCCGGGTCGCGTCCGACCTTGATCTTGACGTGCTCCCAGCCCGCAGCGACCGCCTCGCGGCAGAGGCGCCTCACCTTCTCGTCCGGGTAGCCGAGCCAGCCGGCGGAGGTGGTGTAGGCCGGGAAGCCGCGGGAGATCATCTCCGCCTCCCGGGCCGCCTTCGTGGGCTCGTTGCGGCGCAGGATCTCCAGCGCCTCCTCCGGCGTTATCGCGTCGGTGATGTAGCGGAAGGGGACGCAGCGCACGATCTCCTCCGGCGTCATGTCCGAGAGGAGCTTCCACAGCGGCTTGCCCTCGGCCTTCGCCAGAAGATCCCAGGCGGCGTTCACGAGCGCCGCGGTAGCCAGGTGGATCACACCCTTCTCCGGCCCCACCCACCTGAGCTGGCTGTCCCCGACCACGCGGGCCCAGAAGGCGCCCATGTCCCGCCTCATGCTCTCCAGCGTCTCGCCGACGACGAGCGGCGAGAGGGACCTTATGGCGGCGACGCACAGCTCGTTGCCCCTGCCGATGGTGAAGGCCAGGCCGTGCCCTTCGAGCCCGGCGTCGGTCTCGAGGATGGCGTAGGCCGCCGAGTAGTCCGGGGCCTCGTTCATCGCGTCCGAGCCCGAGAGGTCTTCGGAGGTCGGGAAGCGCACGTCCAGGGCCTCCACGCCCGTTATCTCCATCTTCGCTCCTCCCTGCCGCTCACCGGGCGGTCATGCCGCCGTCCACGACCATGCACGCCCCGACCACCGACTCGGACTCGTCGGAGGCCAGGTAGGCGGCCATCGCGGCGATCTCGTCGGGGCGTACCAGCCTGCCGTGCGGCTGGCGGGCCTCCATCTTCGCGCGCGCCTCCCCGGGGTCCGGGTAGCCGGCGGTGATGCGCGCGACCCAGGGCGTGTCCACCGTGCCGGGGGCTATAGCGTTGACCCTCACGCCCTCGGCTATGTGATCTATGGCCGCGGCGCGGGTCATCGAGAGGATGGCGCCCTTTGCGGCGCAGTAGACCGCGCGGTCGGTGATGCCGACCAGGGCCGCTATGGAGCTCATGTTTATGACAGAGCCGCCCCCGGAGGCCCGTATGGCGGGGATGGCGCGCTTCATCCCGAGGAAGGTGCCCCGCACGCAGACGTCCATCACCCTCTCGTAGTCCTCCTCGGCGGTGTCCACGACGGTCGCCGCGACGCCTACGCCTGCGTTGTTGACCATCACGTCGAGGCCGCCGAACTCCGAGACGGCGAGGGAGACGAGGTCCCGGACCTGAGCGTCGGCGGTGACGTCGGTCCTCCGGGCGAGGTGCCCGTCGCCGTCGAGCTCCGAGGCGACCCTCTTTGCGGCGCCCTCGTCGAGGTCCGCCAGGAGGACGCGGGCTCCCTCCGAGGCGAGGCGCAGGGCGATGGCCCGGCCGATGCCGCTGCCCGCGCCCGTGACTATGGTGCGCTTGCCTTCGAGACGCCGCATTGATCACCCCC
>JBFLXF010000021.1:0-11091 GCA_040757515.1 Actinomycetota bacterium | reverse complement strand
CGAGCTGGAGGAGAGAGATGTTTAGCGGCACGTTCACGACTCTGATCACCCCGTTCAGGAACGGGGAGGTGGACGTAGACGCCCTGGAGAGCATGGTCGAGTTCCAGATAGAGCACGGGGTGAGCGGCCTGGTCCCCTGCGGCACCACAGGCGAGACACCGGCGCTCTCGGAGGCCGAGGACCGCATCGTCGTCGAGACCGTCGTGCGGGTCGCGAACGGGCGTGTGCCGGTCATCGCGGGCACCGGCTCAAACAGCACCGACATGGCGATCAAGTACACCAGGATGGCCGAGGAGGTCGGCGCCGACGCTTCTTTGCAGGTCGCCCCCTACTACAACAAGCCGACCCAGGAGGGCCTCTACAGGCACTTCGCCGCGATAGCCGAAAGCACCTCGCTGCCCCTGATCCTCTACAACATCCCCGGTCGCACGAGCGTCACCATAAGCGCCGAGACGACGGCGCGCCTCGCGGAGATCCCGAATATCGTCGGTACGAAAGAGGCGACGCACTCGATGGACCTGGCGAGCGACATCCGCAGGCTGTGCGGCGAGGAGTTCTGCATACTCTCCGGCGACGACTCGCTCACCCTGCCGCTCATTGCGCTCGGGGGGACGGGCGTGATCTCCGTCGCCTCGAACGTCGCTCCCGCCGCGGTCTCGGAGATGGTGAACGCCCTCCTCTCCGGCGACTTCGAGCGCGGGCGCGAGATGCACTACGACCTGCTTCCTCTCTTCCGGGCGCTGTTTATCGAGACGAACCCCATTCCCGTGAAGACCGCGGCCTCCCTGCTGGGCCTGTGCTCGGACGAGATGCGGCTTCCCATGCTCCCGATGAGCGGCGCGAACCTCCAGAGGCTGCAGGAGGTCCTGGAACGGAAGTCTCACCTCCTCCCCACCCCCGAGGAAGTTTGACCCGCGTAGCCGTAGTCGGCGCCGCCGGGCGGATGGGCCGGGAGGTCTGCCGCGCCGCCCTGGAGACGGACGGCATCGAGCTCGTCGGCGGCGTCGTGGAGCCGGGCTCTCCGCAGGCGGGAGCCGACCTCGGCGAGCTGTGCCGGACCGGCAAGATCGGGGTCGCGGCCACAGAGGAGCCGCCGGAGAACGCAGAGGTCCTGATCGAGTTCACCACCCCCGAGGCGACCGTGGAGCACCTTGCCTACGGCAAACCCGCCGTCATCGGCACGACCGGGCTCTCCGAGGAGCAACTCTCGAAGGTGCGGGAGGCGGCCCGGAGCGTCCCCGTCGTGCTGGCACCGAACATGAGCGTGGGGGTGAACCTGCTACGGGAGCTCGTGCGCGAACTCTCGGAGAAGCTCGCGGACTACGACATCGAGGTGGTCGAGGCTCACCACAGGAACAAGGTGGACGCCCCCTCGGGGACTGCGCTCCTCCTGGCGCGGGCCGCCGCAGAGGGACGCGGACAGAGGCTGGAGGAGGTCGCCGTCTACGGGCGCGAGGGTCGCGCACCTCGTCAGCAGGGCGAGATCGGCATCCACGCCCTGCGCGGCGGGGCGGTCGTCGGGGAGCACCGCATGATCTTCTACTCGGAGGGCGAGGAGGTCGAGGTCGTCCACCGCGCCCTCTCCCGCCGCACCTTCGCCGCCGGGGCCATAAGGGCCGCCCGCTTCGCCGCGAGCGCCGCTCCCGGCTTCTACTCGATGGCCGATGTGCTGGCCCGGACCTAGCGCGCCCCGGCCAGATTCAGCCCGACGACGCCCGCGACGATCAGGACAAGCGAGACGAGCTTGAGCGCCGTCGCGGGCTCCCCAAACCAGAGGATTCCTATGGCCGCAATGAGCGCCGTACCCAACCCCGACCAGATCGCATAGGCTACACTCACGTC
The DNA here is from genome assembly GCA_040757515.1 of Actinomycetota bacterium. Classification (GTDB taxonomy): domain Bacteria; phylum Actinomycetota; class Rubrobacteria; order Rubrobacterales; family Rubrobacteraceae; genus JBFLXF01. The sequence continues at coordinate 9,249 of JBFLXF010000021.1, read as the reverse complement.
TATGCTCCGCAGCGAAAGCGTCAGCAGAAACAGGCTGATCGCGTAGAAGACCAGGATCATCACCGACGGCCCGGCCCTCGTAAACCCCTCCGACAGCTTCATGCTCGTCGTCCCCGCAACTTCAGACACTATCGCTAAAATCAGATACAGCCACGCCAACTCACGACCTCCGATCTCTACAGAACGCAGGTATAGCAGCCGGAAGCACAGAATCGAGAGGCCTCAGAAAAAATCCTGGACATCCTTGACAAATCTTCTCACATCGCTAGAATATAGGGTCCGCCAAAGATTAGGATGCCGTTCCGGCGGGCAAAATCCTGAGGAGACAAACCGCGAGGCTGGCGAGGAGCGCTGTAGCGTTGCGTCTCTATGGGGTTCTTTTGCGGCCGGGGGCGGGAGAGCTCTGAGATAGGGAGGTTATATCAGATGATAGAGAGGACAGACAACCTGACAACGAAGCGCCCGGAGGAGACCCCGGACCTCATTCCGGGCTACTTCGCGCGCATAGACAAGGGGCAGCTACTCACGCACGAGGAGGAGATCGAGCTCAGCCGCCGCGCCAAGAAGGGCGACGAGCGGGCGCGCAAGAGGCTCATCGAGAAGAACCTGAGGCTCGTGGTATCGGTGGCCAAGAAGTACCGGGGGATGGGGCTGCCCTTTGAGGATCTCATCCAGGAGGGCAACATCGGTCTGATGCGCGCGGTGGAGAAGTTCGACCCCGAGAGGGGCTGGCGTTTCTCTACCTACGCCACCTGGTGGATCCGTCAGGCGGTCCAGCGGGCGGTCGCGGACAAGGGCCGCACGATCCGGGTGCCGGTGCACATGGGCGACAAGATGCGTAAGATGGCCCGCACCTACAACGAGCTTGCCTCGGAGCTGGAGCGTGAGCCCACCGACGAGGAGGTAGCCAGGAAGCTCGAGTGGACGGTAGATGAGGTCAGGGACGTAAAGGGTGCGATGCCCGACGCCACCAGCCTCAACCAGCCCATGAGCTCCGACGCCGACTCCTCGGAGGTCGGGGAGCTGGTCGAGGACGAGCGCGCCTCCGACACGCCCGGCGAGGTGCTGCGGGAGATCGAGACCGCGGGCCTGCGCGAGGCCATCGAGCGGCTTCCCGAACGCCAGCGGTACGTCCTCGTCAGGCGCTACGGTCTGGGCGAGGTCGAGGCGGCAACCCTCGCCGAGCTCTCCGAGGAGCTGGGCATCTCCCGCGAGCGCGTGAGACAGCTCCAGCGCGAGGCTGAGCGCATGCTCCGCAGCGGTGAGTACGGCCAGGTCCTCGCTGGCGCCGCTTAAGCGTTTGCAGAACGAATAGCATCTGCGAGGGGCCGGTCTCTATCGCCGGCCTCTTCGCTTCCTGAGGGTCTACCGGCGCGGCTTTCTGCCGAGTACCCTGCGGGTCTCCTCTCGCGCCTCCTCCTCGCGCCTGGCGTCCGGATGGTGGCCCTGGAACGCTTCGAGGACGATGTCGCGCACCCGGACGGGTGAGTCGGTCAGGGTGAGGAGCCCGAGGTCGGCCTCCGAAACCACACCGCGGGGCACCATAGTCTCGCGGGCCCAATCGAGCAGCCCCTGCCAGTAGCCGGGGCGAAACAGGATCACGGGGAAGTCCCGCACCTTGCCGGTCTGTATGAGGGTGAGCGCCTCAAAGAGCTCATCCATCGTGCCGAACCCGCCCGGGAAGATCACGAACGCCTGGGCGTATTTTACGAGCATGGTCTTGCGCACGAAGAAATAGCGAAACTCGACCGCGAGGTCTACGTAGGGGTTGACGCCCTGTTCGAACGGGAGCTCGATGTTCAGTCCGACCGACTGCGCACCGGCCTCTCTCGCACCGCGGTTGCCGGCCTCCATGATTCCCGGGCCTCCGCCGGTGATGACCGCGAACCCGGCCTCCCCGAGCAGTCTCCCGACCTCCACGGCCGCCCGGTAGTCCTCATCGCCCTCCCGGATGCGAGCCGACCCGAAGAGCGTGATGGCGGGTCCAAGCTCCGCCAGTTCCTCAAAACCCTCCACGAACTCGCCCATGATCCGCAGCACCCGCCACGGGTCGGTGTGCACGAACGCAGCCTCTTCTCTGTCGCGAGGCGGTGCCAGCAGGCGTTCGTCCTCGGTATGCCTCCAGGAGCGGCCGGTCCTACCCACTCTCGTCCTCGCGGCTGGGCTCGAGCGAGGTCAGGAGATCCCGAACCCACCCTTCATCCAGGCCTGTCCTCTGGGCGATCTCTGCCGCGGACATCCCCCGCTCGCGGAGGCGCCAGACCTCTTCTTCGAGACAGACTTCCCTTCCGTCCTCCAAGGAGGCTCCCTCCCGCGACGCTATGACGCGCCCGGGCCGACGCTGCGAAGCACGGGTCTCTCCCCCACACTCACCCTCTCTTCTTCCTCCGTAAACTCTTGCGAGGGGAAGGAGAAGCGCGCGCCGGTGGCCGCGGCGTAGGCGCTGTCCCTGGAGTCGAGCACCCGCACCAAGGCTCGCACCACCGTAGGATCAACTGCCTTACCCGACTCAGAGATCAAAGCACGCCGCGCCTCCTGAGCGGACATGCCGGGAGCCTCGGGGCGGTCGACGATCAGGGAAGCATAGAACGAGGCCACCGCTAGTATCCTGGCCTCAAGAGGGATCCAGGCTCCCGGCAGCCTGTCCGGGTAGCCGGCGCCGTCGGCCCTCTCATGATGCCACCTGACCCACCGGGCCGCCTCCTCCAGACCGGGCACCGACGCCAGGATCCGCTCGCCGCTCACGGGGTGCTCCTCGAGCCGCGCCCGTCCGAGGGGGTTGAGCCTCTCCGGCCTGCTCAAGAGGACTCCGTCCGGGACGTACAGGAGCCCCACATCCGCGAGCAGCGCGGCCAGCCGCACCTCCCTTGCCCGCTCCTCGCCGAGGCACATCTCCCGGGCGATGTCCGCGGCGTAGACAGCCGAGGCGGCGGCTTGGGCCGCCGTGTAGCCGTCGCGCTGACCCAGAGCTCCGACCATTCGGGTGGCGAGCGCCAGGTTCGACGTCCGCAACGCCTCACGCAGGGCGGCGTTCTCAGACTCCAGCCTGAGCGCCCGTCTTTGCCCCTCCCGCACCCGGCTAAAGACGGTCAGCGAGAGCGCAGCTCCCCCGAGCAGGGTCAGCGCCGCCAGCGGCCTCCACGTGGCGACAGCAAGTGCCGTGGCGAGCGTGGCAACGACGGTCAGAGCATCTGACGGCAGCGGGGGAAGGACGATCTCCGCGACGATCTCACGCCAGGAGAGGCGGTATTTCAGACGCATGAGCGCCGGCCCGATCATGGAGTCCAGGCCAAAGAACACGAGCCCCGCGGCCAGCGTCCCCCAGATCAGCGCGGACGAGAAGCCCGGCTCAAAGAGCAGCGGCTCCGGGTACAAGAGAGCGAACGCCCAAGCCGCTCCCAGTACCTGCAGGGTGAGAGCGGCGCCCTGGAACGCAGTTCTCGCCGGATCGCGGTAGAGCGCGGAGGGTGCGGCGACCAGCAAGCCGCAGACCGGCCCGCCGACGATCAGGGCCGTCAACACCAAGATTCCGTCTGCATCGAAGTTCGCCCGTCCCACGCTGAAGCCGACCGGCCAGCGGCGCGTGCCCGCCACGAAGACGGCCAGGACCAGGCCCACGAGCAAAGCCTCCGGTTCCGGACGGAACCCGTAGAGGTATGCCCACCCCGCTGCAGACGCGGCGGCAAGGGCGATTACTAACCCGACATATATATGCGCGGCGAGCCTGCGCGAGGCGCTACCGGACAACGCCTGTCCCCACCACGAGAGTCTCTTGCGCTCCTCCCATGGCGGCATTCTAGCGCAGGGGAGAAACCGGGACCACAACATATTCGGTTTCCGATTCCCGCACGGGGTTTTTATCGAGGATCTACCAGCACTTGCGCGTCATCGTTCGTTCACCTCCCTTCGTCACCACAAGACCTCAAACACCGAACGAGACTTCTCTACCAGCACTTGCGCGTCATCTCGCAACCACCTCCTCGGCACGTAACGGGACTCTCCAGACACGCCAGACCATCTACCGGCACTTGCGGATTACTCGGCTCACCCCCTCGCTTCGACCCTCTTCATGTCACGACCGTATTTTGCCTCATGTGCGGCGAGAGCGTGGCGTGAAACAGGTCCGGGTTCCTGAAGCCGGGCGGTTCACGCCGGCGTGCGAGGAGTCTAGAATCCCCTGCATGAGGTTCACGAAGATGCATGGGGCGGGCAACGACTTTCTCCTCTTCGAGCCGGAAGAGGTCGAGGGGGTGGACCTCGCGATGCTTGCCCGGAGGACCTGCGACCGGCACTTCGGAGTCGGGGCGGACGGGATACTGGTAGCCGCGCCCTCGAAGGTGGCCGATCTGAAGATGGTCTATCTGAACTCCGACGGCTCGTCCTCGGAGATGTGCGGCAACGGCATCCGCTGTCTCGCTCGCTACGCCCGCGACCGGGGACTCATCTCCCGCGAGACGATCGCGGTGGAGACCGGCGCCGGGGTGAGGAAGGTGCTCATACGCAAAGACGGCTCCTCGCGGGTGGAGATGGGAGAGCCCGCTTTCGAGGGCGAGGTCGAGGTGCGAGGCTTCAGGTTCGTGCGGGTCTCGATGGGCAATCCACACGCGGTGGCGTTTCTTGAGAGCGAGGCGGCAATCGAGGCGCTGAATCTGCGGGAGGTTGGGGCCCCGGTGGAGAGAGATCCTCTCTTCCCGCAGCGAACGAACGTGGAGTTCGCGCACGCGCGCAGCGTGCGCGAGGTGAGGATGAGAATCTGGGAGCGTGGTGCCGGTGAGACGCTGGCGTCGGGGTCCGGCTCGTGCGCGGTGGCGGCGGTGGCGATGAGGCTCGGGCTCGCGGAGAGCCCGGTGCGCGTGGTGCTAGACGGCGGTGCGGTCGAGGTGGAGTGGGCCGGTGAGGGGACGTTCGCGATCATGAGCGGCCCGGCGGAGTACGTCTGCGAGGGCAGACTGCTGCTTTAGCGGAGCTTCACGAGGCCGTGACGGGCGGCGAAGAGAAGCGCCTGCAGGCGCGAGTGAACGCCGAGCTTATTCAGGATATTCATCATGTGGGTGCGCTCGGTGTCTACGCTTACGTGGAGCTTCCGGGCGATCTCCTTGTTCGAGAGCCCCTCGGCGAGCGCCTGCAGCACCTCCCTCTCGCGGGCGGTAAGGCGCTCGATGTTCGCCCGGGCCTCGCGGTCGCGCTCGCGGTCACGTCCGGCCAGACGCAAGAGCTCTATGATCTCTTCTGAGGAGAGCAGAGTCCTGCCCTCGGCGAGCACGCGGACGGCTTCCAGGATCTCTTCAACATCCGCCGACTTGTGCAAGATACCCGCAGCCCCCGCCTCGACGGCTCGGGCGTGGTCCGAACGCTCCACGCTCGCGGTGAGCAGGAGGGTGGCGCAGTGCGGATTGGCGGCGCGGAGGTCCTCGATCAGCTCTATCCCCTCTCCGTCCGGTAGGGTCAGGTCTACTATCGCCACGTCGGCACCGCCGTCGAGGGCGGCGAGCGCCTCGCGCGCCGCGGCGACAGAGCCGGCCTGCCCCACGGTCTCGAAGTCCTTCTCCATGTCGAAGACCAGCGCCATCGTCTGGCGGAACGAGGCGTGATCCTCTACCAGAAAGATACGATGCGGCATCGTTCTCCCCTTCCCCGGCACCCGGCGGGCCGCGTACAGTCCGGACCAATATACCCCACGCGAGCCAGACATTTGCGTCAGGCGCTCTGCAGTCCCCCATCCCCTTCTTCGAGCGCAGAGACGGCGACGCGCAGGATGACTCTGGCTCCCTCTCCCGGCCTGCCCTCGACGTCCAGCGCGCCGCCGAGGGCGGCGGCGCGCTCCTTCATTCCGGTCAGCCCCATGCCAGGCCTCTCCCCCGGGCCGAAGCCACGCCCATCGTCGGAGATCTCGATCCGGAGCGTGGCCCCCGAGAGGCTCACGCGGACCTCGGCGTGCGAGGCGCCGGAGTGCCGCCGGACGTTCGCGAGCGCCTCCTGGACGATGCGGGCGACCTCGAGGCCCCCAGCGCCGGAGAGCACGTCAGGGACCTCCACCCCGGCGACGAGTTCGAAAGATGTGTCGGGCGCGAGCTGGCGGTTCAGCTCGACGAGCGACTCAAGAGACTTGAGCAGCGGGCGCTCGCGGGCGCCCTCCAGCCTCAGTTCGTAGATCGCATCGCGCAGCCCCCCGACCGAGCGACGCAGGGCCTCTATCTGCCGCTGTGTCTCGCCTAGCCTCGCCGCCTCGGGCAGCCTGCCGGAGATCTGCAACGACTGCAGAGCGTAGGTGAGGTCCTGCAGCACCCCGTCGTGCAGCTCGCGCGCGATCCTGCGCCGCTCGGCCTCCCGGATCTCCTTGAGCTGCTCTTCGGCGCGCCTGCGGGCGGTGACGTCCTCGATGGTGCCCTCGTAGCCGAGGATCCCTCCGCGCTCGTCGCGCACGGCTCGGGCGCTCAGAGAGGCCCACATAGCCGAGCCGTCCCTGCGGCGCATCTGGGTTTCGAACCCGCTCACGTAGCCGTCCCGCCGCATAAGATGCTCGAACTCCTCACGGCTCACCGGAGCAACGTAGAGCTGATCCCTTACGCTGGCGATCTCCGCGAGGAGTTGCGCCGGGGAATCGTAGCCGAACATGCGCGCGAGGGCCGGGTTGGCGGTGACGAGCCTGCCGTCCACGGTGGTCTGAAAGATGCCTTCCACCGCGTTCTCGAAGATGGAACGGTACTTCTCCTCGGCCAGCCGACGAGCCTCCTCGGCGCTGCGGCGCTCCCTTCTGACCTCCGCCTCCCTGAGCTCCCGCTCTATGGCGGTGTTCAGGCGGGCGAGGTTGTCCTTCATGATGTAGTCTTGGGCGCCGGCCTTCATCGCCTCCACGGCAGAAGACTCCCCTATTTTGCCCGACACGATAATAAAGGGGAGATCCGGATACCCCCTGCTCCGCAGAAGCTCCAGCGCCGCCGAGGAGCTGAAGGCCGGCATGGAATGGTCGGAGATCACAACGTCCCACTCGCCCTTATCAAGGGCGGCCTCCATGGCTGAAGCGGTATCGACGCGCTCGCAGACGGCGTCGTAGCCGCCGCGTCGGAGCTCCCTGAGCAGCAACAGCGCGTCGTCTTCGGAGTCCTCGACGAGCAAAACCCTGAGGGACGCGCCCACTTAGGGACGCCTCCCCGCCGGGACGGCAGTACCCCTCAAACCGCCCCCTCTCAGACACCCGAACATGCGCCGCTCCTCCTGTATGCTGGTCCCTCCACCCGGACCACATCCAAATTCTATTCGTAACGCCATCCAAAGAAAAGATGACCCTCTACATCAAAATCACCCAAATGAGTGATGTCGCGGCCTGAGTCGCCGCGCATACTCTCTTCAGAGCGAGGAGGCGCAGTCTTCCCCCCTCCCACCGTGCCGAGTCGCTCTCTGGTTACGGGCCGGCGCCCATTCCCCCCTCCCGAACGCCGGCCCGTCCCTCCGCCCTGAAGACGCGCCGGGCAAAATCACTCAAATGGGTGATGCTGTGAATCTGACGGCCGGATACGCTGCCCGTGACGGCCTCAGTGGCGCAGGGATCCACCCAAATCAGCAAGAGGAGAGATGAGAGACAAAGTCATCCTTCTGGTCGAAGACAACCCGGACGACGAGATACTCACGCTCCGGGCATTGAAAAAGAACAACGTCCTCAACGAGGTCGTCGTCGCCCGAGACGGCGTGGAGGCCCTCGACTACCTCTTCGGAGAGGGCTCCTACACCGGACGGGACACAAACGCGATGCCGCAGCTCGTGCTGCTGGACCTGAAGCTGCCGAAGATAGACGGCCTGGAGGTTCTGCGCCGGATGCGCGCCGACGAGCGCACGCGGCTGCTGCCGGTTGTGATCCTCACCTCCTCTAAAGAGCAGCAAGACATGCTGGACGGATACGGGCTCGGCGCCAACTCCTACGTCCGCAAGCCCGTGAACTTCGAGCAGTTTGTGCGAGCCATCGAGCAGCTCAAGCTCTACTGGCTGGTGCTGAACGAGGCCCCGCCCGTGGGCGTCTAGCGCCGTGAAGCCCGGCCTCGCACTCCTCAGGCGGTTCGACAGCTCCGCGCGGGAGCACCTGAGCCGGACGACGGTGGCCTACGCGATTCTGGCGGTGGGTCTCCTGCTTACGGCCCTGGCTTCCTACTACGTCCGACAGGACACCGTAGCCGCAGAGAAGGCGCGTTTCGAGAAATCCGTGGAGGCCGCCGAGCGGGCGGTGGACCGCCGCATGAACGTCTACTCCGACGCGATGCTCGCCGCTCGCGGGCTGTTTGCGGCGAGCGAGTCCGTCACCCGCGACGAGTGGCACCGGTACGTCGCCGCGAGCGACCTGATGCGCCGCTACCCCGGGATGAAGGCCATCGCCTACGCTGAGCGTGTGCCGCTGGAGTCGAGGCGGGAGCGCGTCTGGCGGGAGGAAGGCCCGGACGCCTACGAGCTGCGTCCTTCCGGCGAGAGGTTCGAGTATTTCCCACTCACCTACGTTGAGCCGGCAGAAGACGGCAATCGCCCTCTCCTGGGCTACGACTTCTACGCCGACCGGGTGAGCCGCGCCGCGATGGAGCAGGCACGCGACACAGGGCTGCCCAGGGCCTCGGGCAAGGTAGAGGATCTCGCCGACAGAGGACTCCCGCTTGTGGACGGCTTCCTCCTCTTCACTCCGGTCTACCGCGACGGCGCGCCGTCGGGGACGGTGGACGAGCGGCGGGCGGCCCTGCAAGGCTACGTGGTAGGTGTCTTCAAGGCCGACGAGCTGCTGCACGGCATCTTCGGCGAGCAGCCGGAGAAGAATGTGGACCTCGAGGTCTACGACGGCGCCGACCTCACCGTCGAGAGTCTGCTCTACGACGGCGACGGAACGCTGCGTGCCGGAGCGCCGGCCGAGGCGCGCCTCTCCGATCTGCGAACTCTTGAGGTGGGAGGCAGGATCTGGAGTCTCTACTTCGCTGCTACCCCCGGTTTCGGGTCCGGCCAGCGCGACGAATTGCCCCTCTTCGTGCTCCTGAGCGGGCTCTCCATCAGCCTCATGCTCTTCGGCATCACCTGGATGCTCTCTACCAGTCGCGCCCGCGCAGAGCGCTTCGGCATAGAGCTCGCCCTCGCCAACCGGGAACTCGAGAAGACCAACCGGGAGCTTGAGGGCACAAACAGAGAGCTCGAAGCGTTCAGCTACTCGGTCAGCCACGACCTGAGAGCCCCCTTGAGAAGCATCGAGGGCTTCAGCCAGATCCTGCTTGAGGACTACGCCGA